>JAOTUO010000043.1 GCA_029863845.1 Myxococcales bacterium | reverse complement strand
AGGTCGTGTAGCAGCAGTCGCGCACGACGCGTTCGGGATCCATGACGCGATCCTACACCGGCCGCGCGCCGGCCCTCAAGGCCCGAACGGCGGGCGCGGCCCTTCGCGGAAAGGGCGGATACAATCGCGATCCCCGGGACGCCGCGTCCGGGGCGCGGCGGCGGCCGGAGGTGAGCGATGCCCGAACGCGACGAACCCAATCCCCTGGCCGCGGGCCTCTCGCAGTCGCTGCTCGCGCAGCCCTGCAGCCTCGCCATCTTCGGCGGCAGCGGGGATCTCGCGAAGCGCAAGCTCGTACCCGCCCTCTACAACCTGGCACTCGACGGCGTGCTCCCCGCGAACTTCGCCGTCGTAGGCATCGGAAGGAGCGACTTCGACGACGAGACCTTCCGCGACGTCGCGCGCGAAGGCGTCGAGCGCTTCTCGCGCCGGCGGCTCGACGCGAACCACTGGCCCGACTTCGAGCGGTCGCTCTTCTATCACCGCGGCTCCGTCGACGATCCCGCGAGCTACGCGGAGCTCAAGGCGCGCCTGGAGAAAATCGAGGCGGCCTGCGGCGTTTCCGGCAACCGTGTGTTCTACCTGTCGATTCCCCCGGACCGCTTCCGCACCTGCGCCGAGCAGCTCCGGGCGGCGGGGCTGGTGACGCCCTCCGACGGGCCGGGGCCCTTCACGCGCATCATCGTGGAGAAACCCATCGGCCACGACCTCGCGAGCGCGCGCGAGGTGAACGAGACGCTCGCCCAGGTGTTCGACGAGCGCCAGATCTTCCGCATCGACCACTACCTGGGCAAGGAGACGGTCCAGAACATCCTGGTGATGCGCTTCGGCAACGCGATCTTCGAGCCGCTCTGGAACCAGAAGTACATCGATCACGTCCAGCTGACGGTGGCCGAGGCGGAGGGCGTGGGGACGCGGGCGGGCTACTACGAGGGGGCCGGCGCCCTGCGCGACATGGTGCAGAACCACATCCTCCAGCTTCTGTGTCACGTGGCCATGGAACCGCCCTGGTCGCTCGATCCCGACGTGGTGCGGGACCACAAGCTCGAGGTCATCCAGTGCCTGCGCCCGGTCACCGGTGACGACGTGGACGCCCGCGTGGTGCGCGCGCAGTACGGCGCCGGCTTTCACCGCGGCGATGCGGTGCCGGGCTACCGCCAGGAAGAGGGCGTCGGCCGCGACTCGACCACCGAGACCTACGTGGCCCTCCAGCTGTTCATCGACAACTGGCGCTGGGCCGGCGTTCCCTTCTACCTCCGCACCGGCAAGCGCCTGCCCAAGCGGGCCAGCGAGATCGCGGTCCACTTCAAGGACGTGCCGCAGATCCTGTTCAATCGCGACCGCGATGCGCCGCTCGCTTCCAACGTGCTCGCCCTGCGCATCCAGCCCGACGAAGGCCTGTCGTTGCGGATCTCGGCCAAGCTGCCGGGGCCCCAGGTTCAGGTGTATCCCGTGAAGATGGACTTCCAGTACGGGTCGACCTTCGGCGAGCAGTCGCCGGAGGCGTACGAGCGGCTGCTGCTGGACGTGATGGCCGGCGACGCGACGCTCTTCATGCGGCGCGACGCCGTCGAGGCGTCGTGGGCGTGGATCGATCCGATCCTCGCAGCCTGGGAGCGCAGCGGCGCGCGCTGGCTGCCGGAGTACGACGCCGGCGGCTGGGGACCGGTGGAGGCGGATCGCCTGATGCAGTCGAGCGGGCGCCGGTGGCGCACGCTGTGAGCGGCGCGGCCGCGTCCGGCATCGCTCTCACCGAAGCCCGCAGCGTCGATCTCGGCGCGGTCGAGGCGGAGCTGGCCCGGCTCTGGCGCGCGCCCGCAGCCGACGACGGGCCGGTCACGACGCGGGCCTGCACCTCGAACCTGATCGCCTTCTGCGCGTCGCCGGCCGAGGCGGCGGCCTGCGAGCGGGACGTCCCCGAGATCGTGCGGCAGCACCCCGCGCGCGTGCTGCTCCTGGCCGCGGATGCCGAGGCCGCGCCCGCGCTCGAGGCGAGCGTCTCCGCCTTCTGCTACCCGGCCGGGCGGGGAGGGCGCTTCTGCTCGGAGTACGTCGTGCTGCGGGCCGGGGGCGATGCCGTGCAGCGCCTGCCCTCCGCGGTGCGACCGCTGCTCGTGGGCGACCTGCCGACCACGCTGTGGTGGACGCCTTCCGATCGGTCGCCGCCGGACGCGGGGAAGCTGTTCGCACAGCTCGACGCGATGGCGGACCAGGTCGTCTACGACAGTCGCGGCTGGCGCGATCCCGTGGACGCCATCGTCGCGACCACGCGCTGGGCGGGCGAGGCGCCGCCGGCGAAGGCGATCTCCGACCTGGCGTGGCGGAGGCTCGAGGCGTGGCGTCGGCTCGTGGCCTGCGCGCTCGACCCTGCGGTCGTCCCGGGCGCCCTGGGCGGGGTTCGCGAGGTGACGGTGGAGCACGGTCCTCACGCGCTGCCCAAGGCCTGGCTGTTCGCGGCGTGGCTCGCCGATCGACTGGAGTGGCGTCCGGTCCGGGGCCGGCTCACGCCGGGCCGGGAGATCGTCTGGGGCTTCGTGTCGCGTTCGGGGCCCGTCGAGGTCCAGGTGCGCCGGGGCCGCGCCGGCGAGCCGGAGATGAAGCGCGTTGACATCCGGTGGAGCGTGGAGGGTGCGGAGGCGACGCGGACCTTCGAGCGGCTGGGGCCCGGGCGGCTGGGCGTCGCCGGCGATGCCTCCGGCGAGCGCCCGGCGGTGGTGGCGACGGTGGAGGGGTCGCGCTCGGACTTCGTGGCGCGGGCGCTGCCCGCGCGCGGCGGGCGCTCGCTGTTTCGCGCGGCACTCGGGGCGGCGCGCGGGATGGCCGAGGTGCTGGAGCGGTGAGCGGGAGGCGCGTGCGATGATCCTCGCGGGCGACGTCGGCGGCACCAAGACGGTGGTCGCGCTCTTCGAGAACGGGAGCGCGGGACTCCGGAGCGTGCGCGACGCGACCTTTCCCAGCGCGGATCACGCCTCGCTCGAAGAGATCGTGGCGCGCTTTCTCGACGCAGGGCCCGCGTCCTCCATCGAGACGACCTGCTTCGGCGTCGCGGGGCCGGTGATCGCTGGCCGGGTCACGACCACCAACCTGCCGTGGAAGGTCGACGAGACGAGCCTCGCGCGCGCGACGGGAGCGCGCCGGGCGAAGCTCCTGAACGACCTCGAGGCCATGGCCTACGGGATGCTTGCCCTCGGTGACGACGATTTCGCCGTGCTGTCTGCGGGGGCCGGCGCCGCGCCCCAGGGCAACGCCGTGGTGATCGCCGCCGGCACCGGGCTCGGCCAGGCGCTCCTCGTGTGGGACGGCGAGCGCCACGTCCCCGTCGCCACGGAAGGCGGCCACGCGTCCTTCGCCCCGCGCAGCGAGCAGGAGGTCGAGCTCCTGCGCTTCCTGGGCGCCGAGTTCGGCGGCCACGTGAGCTACGAGCGGCTGCTCTCCGGCCCGGGGCTCCACAACCTCTACCGCTTCCTGCGCGCCAGCGGCGGCGAGCCCGAGCCGGCCTGGCTCGCGGAGCGGATGCGTGCGGAGGATCCGAGCGCCGTGATCGGCGAGCTGGGAGTCGCCGGCCGCGATCCCGTGTGCGCCGCGTGCGTGGAGCTCTTCGCCTCGATCTACGGCGCCCAGGCCGGCAACCTGGCGCTCACCGCGCTGGCCCTGGGCGGCGTCTTCGTCGGCGGCGGCATCGCGCCGAAGCTCCTGCCGGTGCTGCAAGGCGGCGCCTTCGTGCGCGCCTTCACCGACAAGGGACGCTTCTCGAAGCTCCTGGCGGGCATTCCGGTGCGCGTGTCGCTCAATCCGCGCACGCCGATCCTGGGCGCCGCGCGTTTCGCCGCCCAGCTCTGACGCCGGCCCTCAGGCCTTCCCGACCAGGGCGCGGTCGAGGTTGTAGGCGGCGCTGATCAGCGCCAGGTGCGTGAACGCCTGCGGGAAGTTGCCGAGGGCCTCGCCGCTCGGCCCCGTCTCCTCGGCGTAGAGGCCCAGGTGGTTCGCGTAGCCCAGCATCTGCTCGAAGATGAGCCGGCCGGCGTCGAGGCGCCCCCGGTCCACTTTCCCCGCCCGGGTCAGCGCCTCCACCAGCCAGAAGCTGCACATGTTGAAGCTGCCCTCGTCGCCGTCGATTCCGTCGTCCGCGATGTCCGGGTCGTAGCGGAAGACGAGGCTGTCCTCGACGAGCCCCCCCTGGCGCGGCGAGCGCAGGATCGCGTCGAGGGTGGAGAGCATCCGCGGGTCCGTCGGGGACAGGAAGAAGACCAGCGGCATCATCAGGTTGGCGGCGTCCAGCGCATCGGAGCCGTACGACTGGACGAACGCCTTGCGCTGCGTGTTCCATCCGCGCAGCATGATGTCCTCGTAGATCTCGTCCCGGACCGTCTCCCAGCGGCTGCGCTCGGCCGGGAACGATCGCTTGTCCGCCAGGCGCAGGCCCCGGTCCAGCGCCACCCAGCACATGAGCTTCGAGTACACGAAGTGGCGGCGCCCGCCGCGCACCTCCCAGATGCCTTCGTCCTCGCGCTTCCAGTTCTCGCAGACCCAGTTGACCATGCGGCGCAGATCCGTCCACAGGTCGTAGGAGATCGGCGTCCCGTACTTGTTGTACAGGTAGACCGAGTCCAGGAGAGCGCCGTAGATGTCGAGCTGGAGCTGGCCGTGGGCGCCGTTGCCGACGCGCACCGGCCGGGAGTTCCTGTAGCCCGCGAGATGGTCGAGCGTCTCCTCCGGGAGGTCGTGGCGGCCGTCGATCCCGTACATGACCTGGAGCGAGCCGTCGGGCGCGAGCTCGTGGCAGCGGGCCTCGATCCACTGCATGAACTGGGCCGCCTCGTCCGTGAAGCCGACGCGCAGGAGGCCGTAGAGCGTGAAGGCGGCGTCGCGGATCCAGGTGTAGCGGTAGTCCCAGTTGCGCCCGCCGCCGAGATCCTCGGGGAGGCTGGTGGTGGGCGCCGCCACGATCGCGCCGGTGGGCCGGTAGGTGAGGAGCTTGAGCACGAGCGCCGAGCGGTACACCTGCTCGCGCCAGCGCCCCCGGTAGCTGCACTGGGAGATCCAGTCGCGCCAGAAGGCGACCGTCTGGCGGAAGAGGGCGTCGGCGCGCTCCTCGTCCACGCCCCCCCCGCACTCGGCGCCCGGCGCGACGCCCCGAAGCACCAGCACGCTCGTCGCCCCTTCCGCGAGCGGTACCGTCGCGGTCACCCCGCTGCCCTCGCGCTCGAGGGGAAGCTGCGTGGACAGCCCGAGGCTCAGCTTCGGCGAGTCGAAGCAGGCTCCGTGGGCGCCGATCCGCGTCGCGTGGGAATCGCGGCCGTAGTCGAACGCCGGGAAGCACTCGACGCGAAACGTCATGCTGCCGCGCACCACGTGGATGTGTCGCACCAGGCAGTTCTCGTCGGCGTCGGACAGGTCGCCGGATACCGGCATGTAGTCGGTGATCTGACCCACGCCGTCGGGCGAGAGGAAACGCGTGACCAGCACGTTCGTCTCGGGCCAGTAGAACTGCCGGCTGGTGAGCCCCGTGCAGACGGGCGCGATCCGGAAGCGGCCGCCTCGGTCGGGGTCGAGCAGCGCCGCGAAGACGCTCGGCGAATCGAAGCGCGGATAGCACCACCAGTCGATCGACCCGTTCAGGCCGACGTGCGCCGTCGTCCGCATGTTGCCGACGACGCCGTAGTCCTCGATCGGCAGGTACTCCATCGATCGCGATGAGCGTAGCAGAACGACCGGCGCCTCGAATACGCAAGCGCACGGTGAGCGAGCCGTCGCCCGCGTCTCGGGCGCGGCCCGAGCGTCCCTCTCCTTCCGGCGCTCGCCGCCCGCTATGCTCCCCGGATGCGCATACGCCGGTCCTGGCTCGGGTTGCTCGTCGCGCTCCCCCTGTGGTTGGCGGGGTCCTCGGAGGCCGACACCCTGCCGGAAGGCGAGGACTTCGGTGCGGCGCTCACGCTGGCGCGACCGACCCCGCTCGCGGAGATCGTGCGCGACCCCGCGCGCTTCGCGGGCGAGACCGTCCTGCTCCACGGTCGCGTCAGCGACGTGTGTCAGAGGAAGGGCTGCTGGGCGGTGATCCGTGAGGGCGGCGCGCACGTGCGCGTGGAGTTCGAGGACTACGGCTACTTCCTTCCGAAGGACTGCGTCGGGGCGGAGGCTTACACGCAGGGCCGCGTTGCGGTCGTGACGCTGTCGGAACGCGAGGCGCGGCACCACGCCTCGGAGTCGCGTGACGGGGATCCGAGCCGCATCGAGGGCCCGCAGCGCGAAGTCCTCTTCACCGCGGCCGGCGTACGGCTGGTGCGCCGCAGATGACGATCGAAAGCGGAATCGGTGGGCCTCAACACGGGCTTCACCGCCTGCGCGGCGCGACTCTTCGCCGTTACTCTTGAATCACCTCGCGGCTGCCGTGCCACAGGAACGCGCGAAGGTTCACCCACCGGGGCGGCTTCCTCCCAACCCGATGCCGTTGCAGACCGGAGAGCGCGAAGTAGCTCCTCACGTCCCTGCAGAACTGGGGCGCCGCAAACGAGCAGCGCGCCGGAGAGAAGCGGTCCTCGGGATCGAAGCACCCGGAATCGAGCATGATCTCTTCTTCGGGATCGCCGCTGCACGACAAGGCGGTCAGGACCATCTGCAGGTTGAAGGAGAGCGCGGCCGCCTCGCCTCGTCGGGCTTCAGCTCGGAATCGGCCTTGTGCTTCTCGAGGAAGCGAGAGGCCTGCACGATCTGGAGCGGAAACGTGGATGCCGGCAGGACGACGGCCAACAGCTCGTCCGGGTAGAGCGCGATGGGACCCACCAGCTCTTCGAGCTCGGCGGCCGAGAGGCCGGCCGCCGCCGTCGGAGGCTCGGTCGGCGTCTCGGCCGCTCCGGCGGCTGCCCCGTAGGCGAGGCTACCCCAGGCCATGGCCGAGATGGCCGCCGCATGGATCGCGGAGCCCAGGATCCGGAACACGCTGGCGGCCAGCACGGATCGTGACGGCATGACGATTTCCTCGTGGTGGGGCAACGGGCGGACGCCGATGGTGGCGCACCGACGGTTCGCTGGCCACAACGTCACGGGCGGCGCCGAGAGCGCCGCACTCGCGGCTTCCGCCGGGGCTATCGTCGCAATCTGCAATATGGAATACTCAGGGCCTACGCGATTCTCGCCGCGCGGCGATTGCAGTGCAGCTGGAGGATGAGGAGATGGCTCGGAGTCAGGCGTTCTGTCTGGTGGTTGTGACCTGTACGGCGCTCGCGGGCGCAGTTTCGTGCGCGGGCGGGCTGCCCGCCGTGGTGTCCAGCACCCCCGCGGAGATCGCGGTGGAGTACGAGCGCGGCGGCAACCTCAAGGCGGCGTCGAAGCTCGCCACGAGCGGATGCCAGCGATACGGCCTCCTCGCCGAGTTCGATTCCGTGGCACCCGCCGTCAGCGAGAAGAGCAACGTCGTGAAGTACCGCTGCGTCCAGGGCTCCGTGGCGGCCGAACGCGACTGACCCCCGAAACGCATCGGCGGCCACGCAGGTCAAGAAGGCGAAGACCGTCACGGCCGCGGCCAAGGGGAGCTAGGCGCGCCCGGACTGCGGAACCCGCCCGGCGAGGTAGGCGGCGCCCGTCGCGAACGGGAACAGCACGCGCGTAGGCTCGACCCGGGGCCCTACGCGCGCTGCTTCTCGAGGCGGAGGAGCTTCTCCTTGCGGTTCTCTCCCCAGCGGTAGCCTCCGGTGCCGCCGCTCTTGGGCGCGACCCGGTGGCAAGGGATGACGAGCGCGACGGGATTGCGAGCGCAGGCCTGCGCCACGGCCCGAACCGCGTTGGGGCTCCCGATCGCCTGGGCCAGATCGCCGTAGGTGGCCGTCGCGCCTTCGGGGATGGCGCGGATCGCTTCCCAGACGCGTCGCTGGAAGGCGGTCGCCTGGACGTCGAAGGGAAGATCCGGGAGGCTGCGTTCTCCCGCCAGGTATCCGACGAGTGCCTCGAGCAGCTCGCCAAGCGTTTCGCCGCCCCGCTCGAACACGGCCCCCTGGAACTCCTCCTCGAGCTCCGCGACGAGTTCACGCGCGGTATCCCCCAGGCGAACGGCGCAAAGCCCGCGCCCGGTCGCCGCAACCAGGAGCTGGCCGCCCACCGGGCACGCGAGAGTCACGTATTGGATCTGCTCGCCGCTGGCCTTTCGACGGTACGACCTTGGCGTCATCCCGAGCTGTGAAGCTGCCGTCTCGTAGAGGCGACTGGTGGACCCGTAACCCGTGTCATAGAGCGCCCCCGCAATGGGCTCGCCTTGCTGGAGTCGTCGCTTCAGGCGTTCCACTCGAAGGGCGTCTGCGTACTTGCGAGGGGAGATCCCGACGACGCGCTTGAACACGCGCTGGAAGTGCCCCGGACTCTGGCCGACCCGCTTGCCCAACTCTTCGAGGGTAGGGATGCGGTCCTGCTGCGCCTCGATGTACCGGCAAGCCGCGAGCACCTTCTCCCGGGCCGCGTCCCAGGTGCCTCCTGCCTCGGGCCGACAGCGCCGGCACGGATGGAACCCCGCCGCTCTCGCCTCGTCGGGGTTCTCGAAGAAGGCAACGTTCTTCCGAAGCGGGCGGCGGCTCGGACAGGTCGGACGACAGTAGACGCCCGTGGTCTCCACCGCGTAGACGAAGTGGCCGTCTTCGCGTGCGTCGCGGTCGAGAACCGACTGCCAACGGCGCTCTTCCTCGTTCCTGGCTGCCGGGTTCATCTGGGGTGTTGCCATCTCTCGGCTCCTCCGTGCTTGCGGGTGCCTTCGACCCGCTGCCTCGAGGGTGGCTCAGTGAGCGGCCGGGCTCTATCCGATTCTTGCGATCAAACTCGATTCTGGCGCACCGGGGTCGGCGTGGAGAACAGCGCCTCGATCCAGTCGGGTCGAGTCGTGTGGTGCTCGAGCACTTTCAGGCCGCATTCCCGCATCTCGGTGTCGAGGCCATGCTCCTGCATGTCTCGGGATGTGGGCACTTCAGGATTCCCGGGAATCCAGAAGAACCACCAGAGTCCCCGGAGGAACCGAGAAGCGTGGCTCAATGGTCGCCCATGTTCGATGGCGAGCACGCGCCCGTCGCGGGCGCAGAGCCTGCGTGCCTCGCGAAGAACGGCCCGTCGTGTCGAGCGAGGCATCTCGTGGAGCGCCAACCCGATGAGCACCCGGTCGAAGCTCTCACCCGGCAGTTCCGTTCGAGCGGCATCTCCCAGGACGTAGGTCACCCGGGTCTCGGGGTTCTTCTTCCGCGCCCGCGCGATCTGCCCGCTTCCCAGGTCGACGCCGGTGATCGAAAGGCTCGGCTCTTCGGCGAGCATGGCACGCTCCATGCTGCCCGTCCCGCAGCAAAGAGACGCGACCCGCAGACGCGGCTGGAGGCGGAGCCAGTGTACGAACTCTCTCCGACACGCCGCCTCCCCGCCGAGAGGAATGAATCCCCACCACACGACCAGATCGTACAGCGGGCTCGCATACGCGTACGCCCATTCCAGAAAGCGGCTCGCGTAACCGGTATGGCCGGGTCCATCCACTGCTGCGCGCCCTCCGGCGTTCGTCCACCGGAGGGTAACAAGCTCGCTCCGGTCTCACTCTCCGCGGGGTGCGGCGCCGGGCGCCGGGAGCTCCCGCGAGGTTCCGAGCCGCGCTCGCGTCCACGGTCCGCAGGTGCAGGTCGCGCTGCGGAAAGCGCAGCTGTCCGAGATCACACGCGAAGATGCTGTGGCCGATGGCCGCCTGGCTCACGTTCGGGCCCTCCCGGTGTCGGCCCGGCTCGACCGGGCGCAGCGAGAGGGTCTCTCCCCGGAACCGGGGACTCTGGCCGTTTTCGGAGGTGGTGTTTTCGGAGGTGGCAGTCGGCGGCTCAGCCGCGGCGGCGCGAGCCGCGGACCGCGAGACCCGCGAGCCCGAGGCCCAGCATCACGCCGCTGGCCGGTTCGGGCATGGGCGTGAACGTGATGTTGTCCACGGCCCCGGAGCCCCGCAGCTGGATCGCGACCTTGTCGAAGGTCGTCCGGGGGTCGAGGCTCAGATCCTCGGCGTCGATCGGATTGATGCGGTTCGCACTGTTGTTTCCGAATACGATGCTCGAATCGCGGTCCCGGGGTCACTCGTTCCCATTAGGCTGCTGTTGAAGATCACGCCCCAGTCGGCGTCGCTGTTCGGATCACCGAAATTCTCGTCGAAGTTCTCGGTGATGATGACCACGCCCGACGCCGAGGTAACGATTTCACCATGGGAGAAACCGTCCTCGAAGTCGATCGTCCCCGCGTCGGCGGAGGACGCCGAGAACGCGAGGGCCAGGATCGCAAGCCCGGCCAGAGAGAACCGCTTGTGCATCTGCAACTCCACCTCACCCGCTCCGTGCCCACGCCGGCGCCAGCGGGGACCGCCCGCATCGCGGGCGGCCGGCCGGAGCGCTCGTTCGGGGATCTTTGGTGAGCTGGGAGGGGTTGTGTCAGAAGAAGTCCGCGATGCGGGAACTCTTCATTCTTCGCAACTGACTGGAATCATTGCATTCCGAGGTAGGGGCGCCCGGGTCGGTCGGGTCAGGAGTGGATGGAGCCGACTACGAGCGCGGGGCCGTCGGCCGCGGCTCGGCGCGGTAGGTGACCGCCACTCTCCAGTCCGCGTAGTCCGGATCCAGTGCGCGCAGCGCGCTCACCATGCGCGGGCGGATGATGCCCTCGATCAGGGCTCCCTGGCCCGGCCAGAGGCGGAACTTCACGCGCAGGTATTCCGCCCCACCGGGCGTCTTCGCCCGGCCCTCGAGCGAAGGCGGAGCCACCAGGATGCCGGGAAACTGCTCGCGCGCGGACTCCGCGATCTGCCAGACCGCCTGCTCCGCGCGCGCCGCGTCGCCGGGAAGCTCCACGTCGACGTAGGCCCGGACGTAGCCCCTCGGGTAGGCCACCACGTTGGTGATGCTGCGATTGGGAATCAACACCGCCGCGCCGGCGAAGTTGGTCAGGGTCGTGAAGCGCATCCCGATGCGCTCGACGACGCCGGTCTGGCCCGAGATCTCCACCATGTCGCCGATGTCGAAGGCATCGGAGAGCACCAGCGTCAGGCCGGTGACGACGTCCTGCACCAGCCCCTGCGAGCCGAAGGCGATCGCCAGGCCCACCACCGACACGCTCGCCAGGTACGCCGTGAGCGAGATTCCGAGCTCGCGCAGCGCCAGCCCGATGGCCGCCACGCAGACCGCGAACACGGTCGCGCTCTCGATCAGGCTCGCCAGCGAGCGGAGCTTGGAGTAGGAGCGGCCGATGCGCGCCGCGATCAGCCGCTGCCCGAGCCTCCGGATGCCGTGGACCAGCACGACCGCCGCCGCCGCCACCCCCGCGATCACCGCGATCCGGATCAGCCCGTGAGCCTGGGAGAAATGCGCAGCGAGGTCGGGCATCGCGGACGACATTATACGATGATCCCGGAGCCCGGCTGCCGCCGGTTGCGCTCGCCGCCGAAAGGAAACGCCGGATGGAGATCGCATCGCTCGCCTGGGAGTACCTGCCCCGGCTCCTGCCGACGGCCCTGATCCTGGTCGGCTCCGTCGTCGTGCTGCTCGTGGCGAACTACCTCCTCCTCGGTCGGGATCCGGCCGTTCCGGCCGAGGACCGCCTGCGCCGGCAGCTCGCCATGCTGGCGCTGACCGCCGTCGCGGTGGTGGCGGTCATTCTGAGCCTGCCGATCGCCGGCGCGGAGCGCGCCCAGCTGCTCGGGCTGCTCGGCCTGCTGCTGAGCGCCGCCATCGCGCTCTCCTCCACCACCTTCATGGGAAACGCCATGGCCGGCTTCATGCTGCGCGTGGTGAAGAACTTCCGCGGCGGCGACTTCCTTCAGGTGGGGGACCACTTCGGCCGCGTCTCCGACCGCGGGCTCTTCCACGTGGAGATCCAGACCGAGGACAGCGACCTGACGACGCTCCCGAACCTCTACCTGGTCACCCACCCCGTGAAGGTCGTCCGCGCCGAGGGGACCGTGGTTTCGGCGACGGTGTCGCTCGGCTACGACGTGCCGCGGGCGCGGGTGGAGGAGCTGCTGCTGGGGGCGGCGACCCAGGTGGGCCTCGCGGAGCCCTTCGTGCGCATCCTCGACCTGGGCGACTTCTCGGTCTGCTACCGCGCCGCCGGACTCCTCTCGGATGTGAAGCAGCTGCTGACGACGCGCTCGCGTCTGCGCGCCGCGATGCTCGACGCGCTCCACGGAGCCGGGATCGAGATCGTCTCCCCCAGCTTCATGAACCAGCGCGCGCTGCCGCCCGAGCGCCTGTTCGTTCCCGCGGCTGTGCCCCAGGTGCCGCCGCCGGAGGTCGCGCCCGAGGCGACCGTCTTCGAGAAGGCCGAGGAGGCGGGCGTGCGCGAGCAGCTGACCGCGGAGTACGCGCAGCTCCAGCAGCAGCTCGCGGAGCTCGGCAAGGCGCGCGCGGCGGCCTCCGACGATGCGGAGCGCACCCGCCTCGAGGATGAGATCGAGCGCGCCAAGGACCGCATCAATGAACTGAAGCCCCGTCTGGACGCGGATGCGGCCTCCTGAGCCGCCGCGACGGGTCGCTCAGCCGTGCGGGTCCGCGTCCGGCCGCGTGACGGGGAGCGAGCGGACGTGGAGGTCGCGCTGGGGAAACGCGATCGAGATGCCCTCCGCGCGGAAGACGCGGTCGATCTCCATGTGGAGGTCGTGAACGATCTGGATGTAGTGGGCCACGTCGGGGCTGAAGGCGCGCAGCTCGAAGTCGAGGGAGCTCTCCCCGAAACCGCGAAACAGCACGTAGGGCGCGGGCTCCTTCAGGACGTGCTCGTGCTTCTCCGCCACCTCGCGCAGCACCTGGCTCGCCTTCTCGGTGTCGGATCCGTAGGCGATTCCGACCGGTATCTCGACGCGAAGCACGGCGTCCGAGAGGGACCAGTTCACGAGCCGGCTGGTGATGAACTCCTTGTTCGGAACCACCAGCTCCTTGCGGTCGAAGCCCGTGATCCAGGTGGCGCGGATCCGGATCCGGCTGACGGTGCCGCTGATGTCGCCGACCGTGACCGTGTCGCCCACGCGGATCGGGCGTTCGAAGAGGATGATCAGCCCCGAGATGAAGTTCGCGAAGATCTCCTGGAGCCCGAAGCCCAGCCCGATGCCGACGGCCGCGACGAGCCACTGGATGTTCGACCATCCCACACCCACCATGTTCAGGGCCACCGCGACGCCCGCCAGCGTCACCGCGTACGTGGCGATGGTGCCGTAGGCGTAGCGCTCGCCGGCGCTGGTCTCCAGCTGCCGGAAGACCGAGACCTCGAGCACCCCCCGGAGGTTGCGCGCCACCGCGAGCGTCACCGCGCCCACCACCAGCGCCAGGAGCAGGTTGGCCAGCGTGATGGGAACGAGTCGTTCCTCGACGCTGGTGATCCGCTCGCCCGCCGCGTTTGCCATCTCGACCGTTGCGGAGGCAGTCGTCTTCCAGAGCTCGACGGAGCTGAGCGCACCGGCCGCGGAGAAGAGATCCGACCAGATCACCCAGAGGCCGATCAGTGCCGCCAGGAGCGCTCCGTTCCGGAGGAGCCGCCCGGTCTGCTCATCCACGGTCGCCAGATCGAGCGCCGGCTCCTCCCGTTCGGGTCCGGGGGCGTCCGGGGCCCCGCTCGCCCTGCTTTCGCGCGCAGTCTGGGCCTCGTGCCAGCGCCCCAGGGCGAGACGGTGGCTGGCCAGGAGCGACCAGCGAGAGCCGAGCTGGTAGGCGAAGAGCAGCAGGAAGAGGAAGACGAGCGTGACGTGGACGGACACCGCGAGCTGGAGCGAAGTCCAGTAGTAGCCGGCCGCCGCCGCGGCGGCCAACGCGAACGCCGCGGCCAGGGTGGCGGCGTGCAGCGCGCGCCACGCCGCAGGCCGGAAGGCCAGCTCGTGTCGCGCCGCGGCGATGCGTCGCAGACCCCCGCCGTTCTCGCGCAGCATGAGGTAATTGAAGGTCAGCACCGCGCCCATCGCGGCCAGGAATGCGAAGCGGCCGACCGACTCCCTCCAGGGGTCCTCCGCGCGCAGCTCGAAGACCGCGATCACGAACGCCGCCGGAACGGCCACCGCGGCGAGCCACCCGAGGTGCCGGCGCAGGTCCCGCGTCGGCGCCTCCGGCCAACCGAGGTGCGCCGGGGCGATGCCCCCGCGCCGCAGCAGCTGGCGGAAGACCCCGAGGCTGACCCAGACGAGGGAGGCCGCCAGCAGGCCGGCGGCGAAGCAACGGACGAACTGCGTGGCGTCCGCGGAGCTCCCGAGGCGCCAGCCCACGAAGGCGAGGAGCGACGGTCCCCAGGCCGCCAGCAGCAGCGACAGGGCCAGCGCCCCGGCGGTGGGGCCGATGCGGATGCAGTCCGACCGCCCCGCCTGCTCGCCGAGTGCCGCGATCCGCGCGCGAACGCGGGGCCAGGCGAACGGCGTCGCAAGCAACAGCAGGATCGCGACGGCGAAGGTCAGGGGCGCGCGGGCGATCGAGGCGCCGAGCGCCCGCAGCACCTGGCCCCAGAAGCGGGGCGCGACCAGCCAGGCGAGGGCCTCCCGCACGTCGTTCGCCAGCGTGGGGGGAAACGCTTCGCCGCTGGGGATCCAGAAGACCCGTCGGTCGATGAAGCGCCGCAGGGCTTCGGTCCGGGCGACCAGCTCCTGCTGCCGGGCGTCGAAGTCGACGAGCCTCTGGAAGAGGGTCTCGGTGTCGGCGATCAGCGTGTCCAGGTAGCGGCGCCGGGTCTCCAGGAGATCCCGCAGCAGCGCCTCGACCGCCGCCCGGTCGTCTGACGGTAGCGCCGGTGCGAGCCTGGCCATCTTCTCCGCGACGAAGTCGTCCACGTCCACCAGGGCCTCGCGTCGCTCGGCCAGCTCGATCTGCTGGAGCTGGACGGCGCTGACCTGGTCCCGGCGCATCCGGATGAAGCGTTTGTACTTCCCGAGTTCCGGCGCGGCGGACCGCGTCCGACGCAGCAGCAGCCCGACGGGGCCGGAGAGCCCGGCGGCCTCCACCTTGCGCCGCAGACGCTCGAGGTCGGCCACCACCGTGGCGACCTGCTCGTCGGCGCGGGCGAGCTTGCGGCTCGTACTGTCGATGTGCTGGAGCAGCCCGTCCTCGCCGGTGCGCCGCAGCGCGAGCTTCCGGTTCTCCGCGGCGAGGCCCCGGAGCACGTCCGCCACGGCGGGAGGCATCGCCTCGGCCGCTTCGAGGGCGCGCTGGGCGGCCTCCGCATCGATCTCCGCAACGCCCTTGCGCCGCGCGGTGAGCGCCTCTTGCAGCGCCGCGACCTGCGTCTCGAGGGATGCGATGCGCAGTGCCGCCCGGTCGCGGCGCCGGACGAGCAACTGCCCCCGCGCGTCGTAGCTTCGGAGCTCCTCCTCGTAGGCCTGGGCCTCGCTCTGGAGCACCTCGCGGCGGGTGCGCAGGAGTCGCTGTCGGGCCTCGGCGAGAGCGGCGTCGCCGGTCGGCGGTGCCGTTTCGCCTTCGAGGGCGATGAGTCGCTCCTTGGCGGCCGCGAGGAGCTCCGGGATCTGCTTGCGACGCTCGGCGCGGCCGGCGGCCTCGGCCTCGAGCGCCAACCCCTCCTTGCGAGCCAGGGCGAGATCCTGCTCGGCGCTGAGCCGTTCGGTTTCGAGCTCCTCCGGCGCACGCTGCGCGTCGAGGCGCGGGGCTTCGCGCCTTTGCAGCTCCACGATCTCGGCCTCGATCGCCACCAGCTTTTCCGGCGCGCTCTGGCGCGCCTGCTCGAACCCGGCGGTCCGTTTCGCCCATTCCCCGCGCAGGGCTTCGAGACGCACGATCTCCGCCTCGATCTCCGCCAGCCGGGCGCGCGTCTCCTCCGGGGCCTGGGCCGGCGCTGCGGGTGTCTCGGGGACGGGGGCTTCCTGGGCCCTCGCCGCGCCCACCGGCGCGAGCGCGAGCCATGCCACCAGCGGGAGCGCGGCCAGCCCGAGGCTCGGGGACCCCGTCTCCCGCGTCCGGGCATTCCGGAACTTTCTGTCGGGCGTCGCGCGCATCGTCCCCACCGGAGAGAAGGGCGCGATGGTACCGGATCGCGCTTCGTGCGAGCATCCGAGCCGTGACGCTCCCGGTGGCACTGTCGTTGCTGGTGGTCGTGATCGTCGGGCTCGGCGCCTTCGAGTACTGGGTCCACGTCCGGCAGGTCGCTTCGATCCCGATCCGGATCCACGTGAACGGGACGCGGGGCAAGTCGTCGGTGGTCCGGCTCATCGCGGCGGCGCTGCGGGAGCACGGCTTGGCGGTGTACGCCAAGACCACCGGCTCTCTGGCCCGCCTGATCGCGCCCGACGGGACCGAGTTTCCCGTCTACCGGCCTGGCATGACCAACGTGATCGAACAGCTCCGGATCCTGGCGATCGCGGCGCGCGAGGGGGCGCGGGCGATCGTGATCGAGTGCATGGCGCTCCGGCCGTCCCTCCAGTCCCTCTGCGAGCTCAAGATGATCCGCTCGACGCACGGCGTGATCTGCAACGCCTGGCCGGACCACCTCGACGTGATGGGACCGACGGAGCGCGACGTGGCCCTGGCGCTGCTGGGGACCTGCCCGGTCGGCGGCACCCTCTTCACCGGGGAGCGGGAGTACCTGCCGCTCTTCGAGGCCGTCTGCGCCGAGCGTGGCAGCCGGCTCGTGGTCGTGGACGCCGAGGCGGCGGCAAGGGTTCGCGATGAGGAGATGGCCCGCTTCAGCTACATCGAGCACAAGGAGAACGTGGCGCTGGCCCTCGCGGTGGCCGAATCGCTCGGGGTGCCGCGCGACGTCGCGCTGAACGGCATGGTTCGGGCGACACCCGACGCGGGCGCCCTGCGCGAGTTCGAGCTCGACTTCTTCGGGAGGCGGGTCGTGTTCGTGAACGGGTTCGCGGCGAACGACCCGGTCGCGACGGAGCGGATCTGGAACCTCACGCTGGCGCGGCATCCGGGGGTGCGAACCCGGATCATGGTGCTCAACTGCCGGTTCGACCGGCCCGATCGCTCGCGCCAGCTGGGCGAGGCGCTTCCCCGCTGGGCCCCCGCGCACCGCTACTTCCTGGTGGGCACTGGGACCTACGCCCTGGCGCGCACCGCCGTGGCCTCCGGGCTGAGCCCCACGTTGCTGACGCCCCTGGAGGGGGAGAATCCGGCCGTCGTCTTCGAAGACATCCTGGGCGCCTGCGGACGGACCGCCATCGTCGTGGGCGCCGGCAACATCGCCGGCGTCGGCTTCGAGCTGCTGCGGTACTTCCGCAACCGGGCGCGCCTGCCGGAAGACGTCGAGGTCGACGCCGCATGATGGACGCGCAGATCTTCTACATCGGCATCGGACTCATCGTGAGCCTGCTCTACGCGGAGATCTTCGGCGTGGCCCCGGGCGGCATCATCGTGCCCGGCTACCTGGCGCTCGGCATCGACGATCCGGTGATGGTGGCCCTGACGCTGGGGATCAGCCTGCTGACCTTCTTCGTGGTGCGGGTGCTGGCCACGGTCATGATCATCTACGGCCGGCGTCGCACCGTCCTGATGATCCTGATCGGGTTCCTGCTGGGCTCCCTCGTCCGCGCCGGACTCGGGGCCGGGACGCCCGTCGGTCCCTTCCAGATCGACGTGATCGGCTACATCATCCCCGGCCTGCTCGCGATCTGGATGGACCGCCAGGGACTCGTCGTGACCGGCAGCTCCGCCATCACGGCCAGTGTCCTGACCCGCCTCTCGGGCCTGCTGATCATGGGGGGCTGAGCCGTGCAGAAGCTCTACTGGCGGCCCGCCC
>JAOTUO010000042.1 GCA_029863845.1 Myxococcales bacterium | reverse complement strand
TCGATCTGGACCGAATCGCGAAGCGCGCCGCGCAGCCCGACTTCGCAGCCGGCCTGCGCCGCTGCGGCGTCGACGGTCTCCCCGAGCTGCTCGCCCACGAGCTGCTGCCCCTCGGCGTGGTCCACGCCACGCCGCTGCCGGGTGCGCTGCACACGCTGCTGCACCCGCGCCTCAGCCACCTGGCCGCACGAGCCTTCTTCACCGGCAGCCGCGGTCGCCTTCCCGAGACGGCGGCGCTCGAGCCGGCGCGGCGCGGCGCCCGCAGCTCCCTGGTCCGACGCCTCGCCGCCGGTTTCGGCGGTCGTCTTCCCGAGACGCTCCGAAGCGCCGTCGTCCAGGAGACCTGCAACCACCGACCCCGAGAGTGCGTGACGCTTCTCGCCGAGTGGCAGCGGGAGGTCCCCAACTCTCCGGCCCGCGCCCGCGTGATCCAGGCCATCCGGTCCCAGCCGCGCATCGCGTCGCTGACGCGGCTCGGGCTCGTGGCGCAGCTCGCGCCGCTCTTCGGAAGCGGGCCGGCGCCGCCCGACGGCGACGCTGCCTGGCAGGCGGCGAAGCGGGCCAGCGATCTCTTCTCCAGTCACTACCACCACGCCGCGCCCTTCTCGCGCCGCCAGCTGGCGGAGCTGTGGCGGCGCTGCGAAGCGCATCCCGAGCAGCGCGACCGCTGCCTCGAAGCACGCGCCGAGACCGAGAGCGCCCTCGGCGATCTCGACGTGGACGCCGTGCGGGGCGGCGAGTGACGACGGCCGACCGGCGCAAGGCGGCGTCGGCGTGGCTGGCGGTCCTCGTCTGGATCGCGCTCATCACGACGTTCTCCGGCGAGGGCTTCTCGAAAGCCTCGACCACGGGCTTCCTCGGCCCCTTGCTGCGCTGGTTGATTCCCGCGGCCCATCCCGAGACCCTGGAGACGATCCACTTCGCCGTCCGCAAAGGCGCCCACGCCGCCGAGTACGCCGTCCTCGCACTGCTCGCGTTTCACGCGTTGCGCTGGAGCTTCGACCTCGCGTTCCGACGCAGCGCCGGCCTGGCGCTCGCGATCGTGCTCGCCGTGGGAAGCGCCGACGAGGCCAACCAGGCGCGCCTGGCGACGCGCACCGGGTCGCCGTGGGACGTGGCGCTGGACCTGGCCGGCGGCGTCGCGGCCCTGGGAGGCCTGCTCGCCTTGCGGCGCAGGAGGGGCGGCGGCTCCGTGTCCCCGCCCGCGGCCTCGAGCCGCTGATGGCCGCTGCATCGGGGCAGGGACGGTTGCCCGGGCTGCTCGACACCATCGAACGGGTCGGCAACGCCCTGCCGGATCCGGCCACCCTGTTCCTCCTGGGCGCGCTGCTGGTTCTCGGGCTGTCGCAGGTGGCGGCGACCCTCGAGTGGACGGTGGAGAAGACGGTCTCCCGCGAGGTGCGCGAGGTCGTCCGGGACGCTGCCGGCGATCCCCTCCGCGACCCGGTCAGCGGCGATCCCGTGACGCGCGCCGTGCTCGACCCGCAGACGGGCCGGGCCCGGCGTGAGCCGGTGCGCGTGCCCGTCCGGGCCGTGGGCCTGCTCTCGTCCGAGGGTCTGTACTGGGTGCTGCGCAGCATGGTGACCAACTTCACCGGCTTCCCGCCGCTCGGCGTCGTGCTGGTCGGCATGCTCGGGATCGGGGTCGCCGAGCGCAGCGGCTTCGTCGGCGCCGCGCTGAAGGCCGTGCTGCTCGCCGTCCCGGCGTCCCTGCTCACGCCGACGATCTTCTTCGTCGGCGTCATGTCGTCCCTGGGTCTCGACGCCGGCTACGTGGTGCTCCCACCCCTCGCCGCGGCGCTCTACATGGCCGTGGGTCGCTCGCCGCTGGTGGGCATCGCAGCCGTGTTCGCGGGCGTGTCGGCGGGTTTCAGCGCGAACCTGTTCATCACGAGCCTGGACCCCCTGCTCGCGGAGTTCTCGACGGCGGGCGCTCGCCTGATCGACCCCGCCTATGCCGTCGCCGCCACCGCGAACTGGTGGTTCATGATCGCCTCCACCCTGCTGCTCACGACGGTGGGATGGGCCGTAACCGCGTGGTGGGTCGAGCCGCGCTTCCACCGCAAGCCGCCGGCGGAGGGGGGCGCGCATCCCCTGTCGCCGGAGGCGCTGGCGTCGCAGCGCCTGAGCCCGGCGGAGAAGCGCGGGCTGCTGGGGGCCGCGGGCGCGGCGCTGCTCGCCCTCGCCGTCTTCGCCGCGGCCGTCGGGATTCCCGGCGCGCCCCTCGACGGACTCGACGGACCCTTCCCACGCTGGGTCCGCGTGATCGTCCCCCTCATCTTCCTGGGATTCCTGGTGCCCGGCCTGGTCTACGGCGTCCTGACCGGCTCCGTGCGCAGAGACAAGGACGTGGCGCGCATGATGGGCGAGGTCATGGCGAGCATGGGGCCCTACGTCGTGCTGGCGTTCTTCGCCGCCCAGTTCATCGCCTACTTCGCCCACTCGGGGCTGGGCGAGATGCTCGCCATCGCGGGAGGCCATGCCCTGGCGCGCGCCGCACTGCCCGCGGCGTTCCTGATGGTCGGCTTCATTGGCGTCGTCATGGTCTCGAATCTCTTCATCGGCTCCATGTCCGCCAAGTACGCCTTCTTCGCGCCGGTCTTCGTGCCCATGTTCATGCAGGTGGGCATCAGCCCCGAGCTCACCCAGGTGGCGTACCGGGTGGGAGACTCGGTCAGCAACGTGATCACGCCTCTCAACCCCTACGTCGTGATCCTGCTGGTGTACATGCAGCGCTACATGCCACGCGCCGGGATCGGGACCCTGGTGGCCCTGATGCTGCCCTACACGGTGGCCTTCGCCCTCGCCTGGACGGCCCTGCTGGTGGTGTGGATGCTGGCGGGCGTCGCGCTCGGTCCCGCCGGACCGCTCGCGTACGTCCCCTGAGGCCCCCGGGGTTTGATAGTTTGAGGCGCCTTTTCGTCTCGGGGAGATCGCGCATGGCAGCCTCGTACGCCGCGATCGTCGCGCGGCCCACGCCGGCCAGGACGGCGGCGGCGTGAACGCGGCGCTGCTCGCGGCCATCGTCTTCGCGCTCTTCGCGCTGGGCTACCGCTTCTACTCCGGGTTCCTATCGCGGCGCATCTTCGCCCTGGCCCGCGACGAGCGCGTGCCCTCCCGCGAGTTCGAGGACGGCGTCGACTTCGTCCCCACACGCCGCTCCGTGCTCTGGGGCCACCACTACACGTCGATCGCCGGCGCCGCGCCCATCGTCGGTCCGGCGATCGCGGTCATCTGGGGCTGGCTGCCGGCGCTGCTGTGGGTGGCGCTGGGCACCGTGTTCATGGGGGCGGTCCACGACTTCGCGGCGCTCGTGATCAGCCTGCGCCACCGCGGACGCTCGATCGGCGACGTGGCCGGCGACGTGATCGGACCCCGGGTGCGAACCGCGTTCCTGCTCATCATCTCCTTCCTGATCTGGATCGTGCTGGCGGTGTTCGCGTTCATCATCGGGACGCTCTTCGTGAGCAATCCCGGTGCGATCTTCCCGATCAACGTCCAGATCGTCGTGGCGATCGCCCTCGGCTGGCTGGTGTACCGCCGCGGCGTGGGCATCTTCGCGCCGTCGATCGTCGGCTACGCCGTGCTGATCGCGGCGATCTTCGCCGGCGACTCGTTCGCCGAGCGCTTCCCGATCGTGGCGACGCTCTCCGTCTCCACCTGGGTGTGGCTGCTGCTGGTCTACTCCTTCGCGGCGTCGGTGCTGCCGGTGTGGCTGCTGCTCCAGCCCCGCGACTACCTGAACGCGCACCAGCTCATCACGGGACTGGCGCTGCTCACGCTCGGGCTCGTGGTGCTGCACCCCACGATCCAGGCGCCGATCGTGAACGCCTCGCCGCCCGGGGCGCCGCCTATGATCCCGTTCCTGTTCATCACCATCGCCTGCGGAGCGATCTCGGGCTTCCACGGCCTCGTCTCCTCGGGCACGACCTCGAAGCAGATCGGGTGCATGACCGACGCCCGCTCCATCGGCTACGGCGGAATGCTGGGCGAGGGCACGCTGGGGCTGCTCGCCGTGCTCGCCGCCACGGCCGGCTTCGCCACGGCCTCCGACTGGTGGAGCCACTACGCGAGCTGGGGCGAGGCCTCCGGGCTCGGCTCCAAGCTCGACGCCTTCGTCAGCGGCGGCGCCACCTTCGTGGCCTCCATCGGCATCCCCCACGCCACCGCCAGGACCTTCATCGCCGTGATGGTGATCGCCTTCGCCGCGACCTCCCTCGACACCGGCGCGCGCATCCAGCGGCTCATCATCGCCGAGCTGGCGGATGCCTACGGCGTTCGCGCGCTCACCAACCGCTACGCCGCGAGCGCCCTCGGAATCGGAGCCGCCCTGCTGCTGGCCCTGACCCAGGCCGGCGGCAAGGGCGGCCTGATCCTGTGGCCGCTCTTCGGAACGACGAACCAGCTGGTGGCCGGCGTGACGCTGCTGGTGGTCTCCATCTGGCTGCGACGGAACGGCAAGCCGGTGGCCTACACGCTGCTGCCGATGATCTTCGTGGGCTCGGCCACCGTCGTCGCCATGCTCGGGGAGCTGCGCGGCTACTTCACCCAGTTCTCGGAGCAGTGGCTGCTCGCGATCATGGGCAGCCTCATCCTGGCCCTCGACGTGTGGGTGATCCTCGCGGGCGTGCGCGTGCTGGTCGCCGAGCGGCCCGGCGCAACCGCCCCGGCCCGCGACCGCTGAGCCCGCGCCGGCCGCTGGAGATTCCAGCCGCCGTCAGACGCGCAGGTCGTCGAGGTCCGCGGCGGCCAGCTCGCTCGCGCAAACCCGGAACCAGCCGGCGTTGGGCAGCTCGGTTCCGGGACGCAACGCCCGGATGGTTCCGAGGTGCGTCACCAGGGCCACCCGCGCGCCGGGGTGCGCCGAAGCGATCTCCGCAGCCGCTGTGCGCACCCGCCGGCGCAGCTCGCGGCGACTTTCGCCGCCGCCGGGCCGCACGTCGGGCACGGCGCTCTCGAAACGCTCCAGCGCCGCGACCTCACGGTCCGCGATCTCCGCCCGCGTGAGCCCGGTCCACTCGCCCACGTCGAGCTCGCGCAGGAGAGGGTCGAGGCGGGGGCTGAGCCCCCAGGCCTCCGCCAGGATCGCCGCGGTCTCGCTGGCGCGGGCGAGGTCGCTCGTGATCAGGTGGTCGACGGGCTCCGCGGCCAGGGCGCGCGCCAGTCGCAGCGCCTGCTGCCGGCCCCGCTCGGAGAGCGGCGGGTCCGCCTGCCCCTGCCAGCGACCGGTGGCGTTCCAGGTCGACTCGGCGTGGCGGATCAGCAGGAACACGGTTTCACCCACGGCGGGCCGACGATACCGCGTGCGCGGCCGGCCCGCGCCGGAGCGGGTGCAGAAGGCGTCCAGCCTGCCTCCCCGCCGCTCGCCCCGTCGCGATAAACCGCGCTCCCGGCGCCATGGCAACATACCCCTACAGGGTATAGGTTTCACCAGGCCCCGAAGCACGGAGGTGGGTGCAGCATGAAGGCGGACACCGTCGACAAGACCCAGGCGCGACTCAAGCGGATCGCCGGCCAGGTGGCGGGCATCCAGCGGATGATCGACGACGAGCGCTACTGCGTGGATGTCCTGCTCCAGATCGCCGCCGTTCAGGCGGCGCTGGACCGGGTGGGGAAGCTCGTGCTCGAATCCCACGTGGAGACCTGCGTCGCCGGCGCGCTCGACAGCGGCAGCCGCCGGGAGCGGCGCCAGAAGGTCGAGGAGCTGATGGAGGTCTTCTCCCGCTTCGGCCACATCCGGGCCCGCTGATGGGCGCCGCGCCGGTCTTCACGTGTCCCATGCATCCCGAGGTGCAGGTCGGAGCCGCCGGCAGCTGCCCGGATTGCGGAATGGCCCTCGAGCCCGCGACGCCGGTCGCGCCGGCGACCCGCACCGAGTGGACCTGCCCGATGCACCCGGAGATCGTCCGCGAGGCCCCGGGAAGCTGCCCGATCTGCGGCATGGCGCTGGAGCCGACGGCGGTCGCGGTGGAGGAGGAGAATCCCGAGCTGCGGGACATGGCGCGCCGCTTCCGGGTGAGCCTGGCCTTTACCGCGCCGGTCTTCCTGCTCGCGATGTCGGAGATGCTGCCCGGTCGCCACCTCCCGGAGGCGCTCTCCCCTCGCCTGCTGGGCTGGGTGCAGCTCGGCCTCGCGACCCCGGTGGTGCTCTGGGGCGGGCTGCCCTTCTTCCAGCGCGGCTGGGCCTCGCTCCGGACGCGACACCTCAACATGTTCACCCTGATCGCCCTGGGGACCGGCGCCGCCTACGTCTACAGCCTGGCGGCCACCTTCCTCCCGGGCGCGTTTCCGGACTCGTTCCGAATGCCCGACGGCGCCGTCCCCGTCTACTTCGAGGCGGCGGCCGTCATCGTGACGCTGGTGCTGATGGGTCAGGTGCTCGAGCTCCGGGCGCGCAGCCAGACGGGCGCTGCGATCCGGGCCCTGCTGGGCCTCGCTCCGAGCTCCGCCCGCCGGGTCGAGGACGATGGGAGCGAGACGGACGTCCCGCTCGACGAGGTCCAACCGGGAGACCGACTTCGCGTGCGCCCGGGAGAGAAGGTGCCCGTCGACGGCGTCGTCCTCGAGGGCGTCAGCGCCGTGGACGAGTCGATGGTCAGCGGCGAGCCGATCCCGGTGGAGAAGCGCGCGAACGACCCGGTCATCGGCGCCACGGTGAACGGCACGGGATCGCTGGTGATCCGGGCCGAGCGCGTCGGCGCCGAGACCCTGCTGGCGCAGATCGTGCAGATGGTGGCCGAGGCGCAGCGCAGCCGCGCCCCCATCCAGAAGCTCGCCGACGTCGTCGCCGGCTATTTCGTTCCCGGGGTGATCGTGGCCGCCGCGTGCAGCTTCGTCGTCTGGGCCGCGGTGGGCCCCGAGCCGCGCATGGCCCACGCCCTGATCAACGCCGTCGCGGTCCTGATCATCGCGTGCCCCTGCGCGCTCGGTCTGGCGACGCCGATGTCGATCATGGTGGCGTCCGGCAAGGGCGCGACGGTCGGCGTGCTCTTCAAGAACGCCGAGGCGATCGAGATCCTGCGGAAGGTCGACACCCTGGTCGTGGACAAGACCGGCACCCTCACCGAGGGCCGACCGCGGCTGGTCACCGTAAAGACCGCGGAGGGTTGGGAGGAGCGGGCCCTGCTGCGACTGGCCACCGGTCTCGAGCGGGCCAGCGAGCACCCGCTGGCGGCGGCGATACTGGCGGGCGCGGAGGAACGCGGCGTCGAGCCCGGAAGCGCGGAGGCCTTCGAATCCGTGACGGGACGGGGCGTCACCGGTCGCGTGGCGGGCCGCCGCGTCGAGCTCGGGAGCCGGAGCCTGCTCGAGGCGGCCGGCGCGGATCCCGGAGACTGGCTCGAGACGGCGGAGACACTGCGCCGGGACGGCCAGACCGTGATGTTCGTCGCCGTCGACGGCGCGGTCGCCGGCCTGCTCGGCGTCGCCGACCCGATCAAGGCCACGACACCCGCGGCGATCCGCCAGCTTCAGGCCGAGGGCCTTCGCATCGTGATGCTGACCGGCGACAGCCCGACGACGGCCCGGGCCGTGGCCGCGAAGCTCGGACTCGAGGAAGTCGTGGCCGGCGTCCTGCCGGACCAGAAGGCCGAGGCGGTGCGGAAGCTCCAGGGGGAGGGGCACATCGTCGCCATGGCCGGGGACGGGATCAACGACGCACCGGCGCTGGCCCGGGCGCAGGTCGGCATCGCCATGGGGACGGGCACCGACGTCGCGATGGAGAGCGCCGGGGTAACGCTCGTGAAGGGCGACCTTCGGGGGATCCTGCGCGCGCGCATCCTCAGCCGCGCGACGATGCGGAACATCCAACAGAACCTGTTTTTCGCGTTCGTCTACAACGCCGTCGGCGTCCCGATCGCCGCCGGCGTCCTCTATCCCTGGTTCGGCGTTCTCCTGAGCCCGATGATCGCCGCCGCCGCGATGAGCTTGAGCTCGGTCTCGGTGGTGGGCAACGCGCTGCGGCTGAAAAAGTCGGCTCTCTGACACGTGGTGATCGCGCTCGGAGTTGTGTACAAAGACGAGTAGAACTCCGAAGCGGATCACCGGGCCAACCCCCCGCACCGCGCATCGCCCGAGGAGGAAATCCAGTGCCGGACACAGTGACCATCATCGACAACCGCACCGGGAAGCAGTACGAGATTCCGATCCTCTATGGGACGTACCCGACCTACGGCGCCGCCATCCAGGCCGCAAAGCTGCGCGATATCAAGGTCTCGGACGACGACTTCGGCTTGTTGAGCTACGACCCGGGCTTCGTGAACACCGCATCCTGCAAGAGCTCGATCACGCACCTCGACGGCGAGCGCGGCATCCTTCGCTATCGGGGCTACCCGATCGAGGATCTCGCGACGAAGAGCAGCTACCTCGAGGTCGCCTACCTGATCCTGCACGGAGAGCTGCCGACGCGGGAGCAGTTCGAGGAATGGACCTGGTGGGTCACGCATCACACCATCATCCACGAGAACGTCAAGAAGTTCATGACCGGGTTCCACTACGACGCGCATCCCATGGGTGCGCTCGTCGGCACGGTCGCCGCCCTGTCGACGTTCTACCGCGAGGCCGGGAACATCGGCGATCAAGAGACGAGGGGTAAGCAGATCTACCGCTTGATCGCCAAGATGCCGACGATTGCGGCCTTCGCGTATCGCTACAGCATCGGCATGCCGTACGCCTATCCGGACAACGATCTGAGCTATTCCGGCAACTTCCTGAACATGATGTTCAAGATGACGGAGCCGAAGTACGAGCCCAACCCGGTGCTCGAGCGCGCCCTGGACGTGCTCTTCATTCTCCACGCCGACCACGAACAGAACTGCAGCGCCAACGCGATGCGCAGCGTGGGCAGCTCCCAGGCCGACCCCTACGTCTCGGTTTCCGCGGCGGCGGCGGCGCTCTACGGCCCGCTGCACGGGGGCGCCAACGAGGCGGTCCTCCGCATGCTGCGGGAGATCGGCGACAAGGGTCGGGTCACCGACTACGTCAAGCGGGTCAAGGCCGGTGAATTCCGGCTCATGGGCTTCGGCCACCGCGTCTACAAGAACTACGACCCCCGCGCCAGGATCCTGAAGGAGCTGGCCGCTGACGTGTTCGAGGTGACCGGAAAGAACCCGCTGCTGGACGTCGCGCTCGAGCTCGAACGGATCGCGCTGGAGGACGACTTCTTCGTGTCGCGGAAGCTCTATCCCAACGTCGACTTCTACTCGGGCATCCTCTATCAGGCCATGGGATTTCCGGTGTCCATGTTCCCGGTCCTGTTCGCGATCCCGCGCACGTCCGGCTGGCTCGCTCAGTGGCAGGAGATGGTCACGGACAAGGAGCAGAAGATCGCCCGGCCGCGACAGGTCTACACCGGAGCCGACGAGCGCAGCTACGTTCCGATCGAGCGGCGCAAGTAGTCAGCGGCCGACGCCGCTCGCTCCCACAACGCGCGGAAGGCGCGCCCGCGGTGGGAGATGCGGTGCTTCTCGGCCTCGGAGAGCTCGGCCATCGCGCGTCCGAGCCCTTCGGCCTCGAAGACGGGGTCGTACCCGAAGCCGCCCGCCCCGCGCGGCGCCGCGAGGATGCGGCCCGCACACTCGCCCCGGGCCGTGAGCAGCTCGCCCTCGGGCGTGGCGAGCGCCGCCACACACACGAAGCGCGCCCTCCTCCCCTCGGCGTCGAGCTCGGCCATCGCCGCGAGCAGCGCCCGCACGCGCCCGGCGTCGTCGAGCCCCGGCCCGCCGTAGCGCGCCGAACGCGGCCCCGGCTCACCGCCGAGCCCGGCGACCTCGAGCCCCGAGTCGTCCGCGACGGCCGCACGCCCCGTGGCGCTCGCCACGGCCCGCGCTTTGGCCATGGCGTTCTCCGCGTAATCGTCGCCCTCGGGCGGAAAGCGCACGACGGGGAACGCGTCGAGCGCGAGCAGCGTCAGCGGTGCGTCCGCGAGGATCGCCCGGATCTCGCGCAGCTTGCCGGGGTTGGCGGTCGCCACCACCCACTCGCGGCGCGCCGGGAAGCGATCGCCGCCGCTCATGCCTCCCGCTGCGTCTCAGCGAGGACCTTCGCCTGGATCTTCGTGAGCTCCGCGATGCCGCGCAGCGAGAGCGACGTGAGCCGGTCCAGCTGCTGCTGCGAGAAGGTCCCCTCTTCTCCCGTTCCCTGCACCTCGACGAAGCGGCCGCCGCCCGTAGCGACCACGTTCATGTCGACCTCGGCGCGGGAGTCCTCCTCGTAGGGCAGATCGAGCACCGGCCGACCGTCGACGATTCCCGCCGACACGCCGGCCACGGAGTCGAGCAGCGGGCTGCGCTCGAGGTCGCCGCGCTGGACCAGACGCTCGGCCGCCAGCGCGAGCGCCGTGTAGCCCCCGGTGATCGATGCGCAGCGCGTGCCGCCGTCCGCCTGGAGCACGTCGCAGTCGATCCAGAGCGTCCGGTCACCGAGGACGGAGAGGTCGGCGACGGCGCGCAGGCTGCGCCCGATCAGGCGCTGGATCTCCTGCGTGCGACCCGAGAGCCGGCCTCGCGACGACTCGCGCTCGCTGCGCTCGCCCGTGGCCCCGGGCAGCATCGCGTACTCGGCCGTGATCCAGCCGCGGCCGGTTCCCTTGAGAAAGCGCGGCACCTTGAGCTCCTCGCTCACGGTGCAGAGGACGATCGTCTGCCCCGCCTGGCACAGGACCGAGGCCAGCGGATTCGCGGTGAAGTCGGGCACCAGGCGCATGGGCCGCAACTCGTCGTCGGCCCGACCGTCGCTTCTCAAGGCGCTCTCCTCCGGTGATTGCACTCGGCTCGCCTGCGGTCGAACACTACCGCGCCCGCGCGGGCGCTCCCACGGCGACCCCGCGGCGCGCGTCGTAACGGCGAGCGAAGTCGCGGACGGCGCCGGCCAGCGCCGCCACGATCCGTTCGCGCCCGCGGCGGCTGTGCAGGTCTCGCTCGTCTCCTCGGTTCGTGATGAACCCGATCTCGACCAGCGACGCCGGCATCTGGACTCCCGTCAGCACGACGAAGGGGGCCTGCTTCACACCGCGCGATGCGTCCGGATCGAGGCGCCCCAACCGCGCCTGGGCCAGCCGCGCGAACTCGTTCGACTCTCGCGAGTGCTCGTTCGCGATCAGGTCACCGAGGATCGCGACGAGCGGGTCGTCCACCGGCGCGCCGCGTTGCGAGGGCCCACGAAAGGCCGCGTTCTCGCGCAGCGCGACCTGGCGCGCGTACTCGTCGCTCGCTTCCAGCGACAAGAAGAAAGTCTCCGTACCGCGAACCTCGGAGTCGCGGACCGCATTGGCGTGGATCGAGAGGAAGAGGTCCCCGCGCGCGTCGTTGGCGATGGCGGTGCGGGTCTCGAGCGGAACGTAGGTGTCGGTGCGGCGCGTCAACACGACGCGCAGGCCCGTGGCCCGCAGCCGGGCCGACAGCAGCAGCGCCACGTCGAGCACGAGGTTCTTCTCGAGGTGGCCCGCGGGGCCGCGGGCCCCTTCGTCCTCGCCGCCGTGGCCGGCGTCGATGACGACGGTGTCGAAGCGATCGGCCGGCGGACCTGCGGCGTCCGCGTTCGCCGCCGCCGCCAGCGCCAGGAACCCGCTCGCCGCGACCGCCGCAGCGACCCCCCGGAGCAACACCATCGATCCCCCCAGCGGCGAAGTTACCACGAAGTTTGACGACCCGCGCGATGCGGGGATACCGTGACCGCATGCGCGTCGCGCTCGCCTACGGTCGCACCCAGCTCGAGCTCGACCTCCCGGACGGCCGGCGCGTCGACGTTCTCGAAAAGCACCCGGTGCCCCCGCTCGCCGACGCGGACGCGGCGGTGCGCCGAGCGCTCGAGGATCCGATCGGCGCGCCCCCGCTCCGCGAGATCGCCCGGGGCCGATCCGATGCGGTGATCGTCGTCTCCGATCGCACGCGCCCGGTTCCCAACGCGCGGATCCTGCCTCCCGTTCTCGATGCCCTGCGCGCGGGCGGCCTGCCGCCGGAGGCCGTCGCGATCCAGGTCGCGACGGGGCTGCACCGGCCCAACACGCCGGCGGAGCTCGACGAGATGCTCGGGACCGAGCTCGCCCGAAGCCTCCGGATCGTTCAGCACGACGCCCGCGACGCCGAGTCGCACGCCGACCTCGGGCGCACCGAGGGCGGGATTCCGATCCGGATCGATCGCTTCTACCTCGGGAGCGACCTGCGGATCCTGACCGGCCTGATCGAGCCCCACCTGATGGCCGGGTACTCGGGCGGACGCAAGGCCGTCTGCCCGGGGCTCGCAGCCGTCGAGACGGTGCGGGTCGCCCATGGCCCCGCGATGCTGGAAGGCCGGGTCGGACCCGGCATCGTCGAAGGCAACCCGCTGCACGCGGGACTCCTCGAGATCCAGCGGCGCGTGGGAGCGCATTTCCTGGTCAACGTCGCCCTCGACCGCGAACGCCGGCTCGCCGCGGTCTTCGCCGGCGACGTCGAGATCGCCCACGCCCGGGGAATGGACTTCGTCGAGCGCGAGTCCGGGGTCGCCATCGACGAATTCGCCGACGTGGTGATCACGTCGGGAGGCGGCGACCCCCTCGACGCCACGTTCTACCAGTCGATCAAGGGGATCTCCACGGCCGCCGGGATCGTCCGGCCCGGCGGGGTCATCCTGCTGTGCGCCTCGCTCTCCGAGGGCGTGGGGAGCGCCTCGTTCGAGAAGCTGCTGCGCGCGTGCGCGAGCCCGCGCGACTTCGAGCTTCGCCTCGAGGACGACCGCTTCTTCGCGGTCGATCAGTGGATGGTGCAGCACCTGTGCCAGGCTCATCGGCGCGCGCGCATCCTTCTCTACACCGATGGCCTGCCCCTCGCGGCGGTCCGGGAGCTGCTGGTCGAGCCCGTCCCCACCCCCGCCGCCGGGATCCAGCGGGCGCTGGCCGGCGCGGGCCCGGAGGCCCGCATCGCCGTGCTGCCACAGGGTCCCTACGTGCTCGCGACGGTGGGCGGCGAGAAGCGCCCTCTGGGCGGGCCCCCGCCGGCCTAGATCGCCCGTCGAAGGGACCGTCACCGGAACGCCGACGCGAGAACAGCGGCGCCCGGACTTGCGGAAAGGCCGCGGAGGTCTCATGCTCCGAGCGACTTCGACCGATACCCCCAGGGGGTACCGAAAGGAGCGTCCGGCGCGTGCGTCCTTCCATCTTCCACCTGGCCGTGACAGGGCTCTTCGTGTGGGGCTTCTCGGCCTCCAGCGTGTGCGAGGCGCACTGCGCGCAGGCGGCCGCCGGCCTCCCGAGCACGGGCTCGCAGGTTCGCGACTCGGACGCGTCGAACCCCGCCGACGGCTGCGAGCACGGCTCGCCTCAGGAGCGCGCGCCGCGCGGACACGGGGATGAGTCGCGCTGCCCGAGCGGCGTTCTCTCCGTCTGGTGCACCGCCGTCCAGGGGACCTCCCTGCAGGCGACGGCCCCGGACGCACGCGATGGCAGCGACCTCCGGCTCATCGCCCTCGCCCCGCATCCGGCGCCGGCGATTCTCGCGGCCGTACCGAGTCGGTCGATCCCACCCGGCGCAGCGCCGGTGACGGCGGCCCGCCGGCAGCACCGAAACCCGCCGCTCCTGATCTGATCCGAGCGCTCCCTCTCGCCCGAGCGCGCCCTCGTACGGCGCGCGAAGGCGACCCGTTCGCCCGCTTTCCTGTCCGGGTGAGCGGCTCGCACGTCCGGAAACGGAGAACCGAGGAGAGCGCGAAATGTCGGATCGAACGTCCAGCCACCGGGGGCCGACAATCTTCCTGTTCGCGGTCGTCTGCCTGACGGCATTCGTCGCGCCCTGGATCTCGTCGGGATCATACCTCGCCGCGAACATCCTTGGCTTGGCACTCTTCCTGCTGAACCCGGGCTGCATGGCTCGCCCCGGCAGGACATCGAAACCAGTCGGTGACGTCCCATCGGCACCGCTTCAAGGAAGGCTAAGCGCTGACATGGCACTTCACGAAATGACGACAGGGCGAACTCTAACGACCGGCGGGAAGGTGCTGTTCGTGCCGCTCCTGATGGTGGCGCTCGCGGCCTCCGCCTTGGCGCTCGACGACCCCGGCGAGCTGGCGGAGGAAGCGCTGGCGGCCAACCCAGGTCTCGAAGCGCTGCGCGCCCGCGTCGACGAGCTCGATGCCCTCGCCGGCGCCGCCGGGACGTGGTCGGATCCTCTGGTCGGGATCGAGTACTCGAATACGCCGGTGGACTCCTTCTCACTCCGCGATCACCCGATGAGCGCCCTACAGGTCCAGGTGCAGCAGACCATTCCACCCTGGGGGTGGAGCGGACTGCGCGAGGAGGTGGCGGCGTCGCGAACGCTCGCCGGCGAGCACGCCCTGGCCGAGGCGAAGTCTCAGCTGCGCCGCGAGGTCTTCGAACTCTTCTGGAAGCTCACCCTCTCGCGGATGCTGGAGGAGGTGACGCGAGAGCACATCGCGCGAACCGAGGAGCTTCTGGAAGCCGTCCGCGCTCGCTACGAGACGGGTGCAGCGGGTCAGCACCAGCTCCTGAGGCTCGGGGTGCTGAGAGACCAGCTGCGCGACAATCTCGGCAATTTCGCCCGGGCGGATCACGTGCTGAGCGCCGCGCTCTCCCGGGCACTCTCCCGAGATGCGGGACCCACCTTCGCCACGCCACCCCACCTGGAACCGAAACCCGTCGGAGGAAGCGTCTCCGACTGGCTGGCTCTCGCCCGCGCAGAGAGACCCGAGCTGAAGCGACTCGAGGAGTCGATTCGCACCGCGGAGAAGGCGGCCGAGCTCGCGCGGGTGGACGGCCGCCCCGACGTCACCGTCTGGATGAAGTATCGGGTGCGGCTCATCGACACCCCCCTCGACGACGGTACCGACCAGGTATCCGCAGGATTCTCGATTCCGATTCCATCGGGGAGTGCCAAACGCAGCCGCGCGGAGCGGACCGCCCAGCACCAGGTGGCGCGCGCGGGGCGAGCTCGACTGACGGCGGAGCTGGACCGGATCGAGTCCGATCTGGCCGCGATTCACGCGCGCTGGACGCGTGCCTTCGAGCAGGCCGCCGAGTATCGCGAGAACCTTTCGCCCGCCGCACGGGCCACACTGGAGACCTCTCTCTCCGACTACAGCGTCGACCGGGCCGACTTCGCGACGCTCTTCGAGGCCGAGGTCGCCCTTCTCGACCTCGAGCGGACCCTGCTCGCGGCGACCGTCCAGACACACATCCAAGCAGCAGCGGCGGATGCCAGCATCGGCGTCGCGCTCCGCGGAGGACGACCGTGATGCGACTCATCCTCATCTTCCTGGCAGCTTGCTCGCTCCTGCTGGCGTGCGGCCAGGAGAGCTCTCCGACTTCCGCCGAGATGGCGGGCGCCTCCGAGAGCGCGGAGCTCTACACCTGCGGGATGCATCCGAACGTGGTCGAGGAGGGGCCCGGGACCTGCCCGATCTGCGGAATGGAACTGACTCCGATTCGCGGTGCCGGTAGCCTGACGGCGGCCGCCGCCCCGAAGACGGCGTCCGGGGAGCGGAAGATCAAGTACTGGGTCGCGCCGATGGACCCGACCTACATCTCGGACGGACCCGGGAAATCCCCGATGGGAATGGACCTGGTTCCCGTCTACGAGGACCAGGCGCCGTCCGCATCGACCTCCGGCATGGTCTCCATCGACCCCGTCGTGGTGCAGAACATGGGCGTCCGGATCGAGCCGGCTCGGCGCCAGACCGTCTTCCGCCACGTGAGGAGCATCGGCGAGGTCGAGGTGGGCGAAGACCAGATCTCGGCCGTCAACCTTCGCTTCTCCGGCTGGGTGGAGCAGATCCACGTCGACAAGACCGGCGATCCGGTAACGAGGGGGCAGACCCTCTTCGAGATCTACTCCCCGGAGCTGGTCGCGGCCCAGCAGGAGTACCTGCTGGCACTGCGGAGCCAGGGAGCCCGGAGCGACCTGGCCCGATCCGCCCGGCGGAAATTCGACCTGTGGGGCCTCGCCGAGCGGGACATCGCCTCGATCGCCGGGTCCGGAGAGGTTCACCGTACTTTTCCCGTCCGCTCGCCGCGCTCGGGATTCGTCCTGCACAAGAACGTGGTGGAGGGAGCGCGGGTCAAGGCGGGCGAGGACCTCTACAGCATCGGCGACCTCAGCCACATCTGGGTCACGGCCGAGATCTACGAGTTCGACGCGCCCTGGGTGGAGGTGGGACAGCCGGCCCAGATGGAGCTCTCGCACGAGCAGGGCAAGATCCTGGAGGGAAAGGTCGCCTACATCTACCCCACCCTGAACGCGATGACGCGCACGCTCACCGTGCGCCTCGAGCTCGAGAATCCGGACATGCGACTCAAGCCGGGGATGTTCGCCACCGTCTACATCCAGTCCCGCAGCGCGGAGGACGTGGTGGCGATCCCCAGCGAGGCGATCCTCGACTCCGGGAGGCGCAGGATCGTCTTCGTGTCGGTCGGCGATGGGCACTTCGAGCCTCGCGAGATCGTGACCGGACTCACCGGAGACCGCCACATGACGGAGGTCCTCTCCGGCATCGCGGAGGGCGACCAGGTGGTGGTGAGCGGCCAGTTCCTGCTCGACTCGGAGAGCCAGCTTCAGGAGGCGATCCGCAAGATGCTGGCGCGGCGCTCCGGGGCGAGCGAGGCGTCCGCCGAGCCACAGCCGGAGACGGTCTTCTCGTGTCCGATGCATCCGGAGGTCATCGCTGCGGAGCCCGCGCGCTGCCCGGTGTGCGGGATGGATCTCGTGGAGCGCAAGGCGAACCCGGCCGAGCTGGCCAACCTCCACGGCGAAGGGCACCGGATACACCCGATGGAGCAGCAGCGGGAACACAAGCCTGAGGGCGAACACGAACCCGACGAGCCCATGCCCGCGGAAGGCGGAGAAGAGCAGTGATCGCCCGCATCATCGAGGCCTGCGTCGACAACCGCTTCTTCGTCATCCTGGTCGGTCTCCTCGTCGGAGCCATCGGCTGGTGGGCCATGGCGAGCATGCCGGTGGACGCGATCCCCGATCTCTCCGACGTCCAGGTGATCGTCTTCACCGACTACCCGGGTCAGGCGCCCCAGGTGGTCGAAAACCAGGTCACCTATCCGCTCTCCACCGCGATGCTCTCGGTGCCCTACGCGCGGGTGGTGCGCGGCTACTCGTTCTTCGGCTTCTCGATGGTCTACATCATCTTCGAGGACGGGACCGACCTCTACTGGGCGCGCTCGCGAACGCTCGAGTACCTGAACTACGTGCAGGGGCGCCTGCCCGCCGGCCTGACGCCCCAGCTCGGCCCCGATGCCACGGGCGTGGGCTGGGTCTATGAATACACCCTCACGGACTTCAGCCCGCGCTCCCGGGCGCTCCGCCGCGCTCTGGACGCCGACGGCTCCGGTCAGGTCGAGGAGGGTGAGCTTCCCGAGCCCGAGGAGCTCAGCCGGATCGGCGCCCGGGAGGGCTGCGCCTGGACGATCCTCGGCCTCTGCCTGCGCAAGGAGCAGGTGGGGGGTGAGAGTCTGGCAGTCTACTCCGAGGCCCAGCTCGATCATCTGTTCACCGTCAAGAAGAGCCCGATTTCCGAGAGCCCCGAGGCGTTCCGGGAAGCCTCCCTCCGTTACATCGTCGAGGCCTTCGATCGCGACGGAGACCGGCGCATCTCGAAGACCGAGCTGAAGCGCGCCGCCGCTTTCCGCGGCCTGGACCTCGCCCAGCTGCGGACGATCCAGGACTGGTACCTCCGTTACGACCTGATGAGCCTGGAGGGCGTTTCCGAGGTGGCCTCGGTGGGCGGCTTCGTCCGCCAGTACCAGGTGGAGGT
>JAOTUO010000041.1 GCA_029863845.1 Myxococcales bacterium | reverse complement strand
GAAGACGAGGGCCGCCCCGGCCTCCCGGGCGATCAGCCGAAAGGGCAGGTTCGAGACCCCGGCCATCGGGGCCAGCACCAGGTTGTTCTCGAGCCTCCGGTTTCGAAGCTCGATCGGGCGGAGGAGAGTCGACGGTTCGTCCATGCTCGCTCCCGGCGGATTGCCGAACAGCGCTCTGAAGCGGGGGTGGGTGCCTAATTTTTGTGCAGATTAGCGGGCGCACACCGGCGCGTCGAGGTCGATTTTCTCCACTACCACCGGTGATTTAGGGCCGGTAAGGTTGCCGTATGCGGACGGGACTCACCCCGGCGGAAGCCCTCCGAGCCCTGCTCGAGGTCACCCCCGTGATGGGGGCCGAGACGCTGGCGTCGCGCGACGCGCTGGGCCGCGTCCTGGTCGAGCCCGTCGTCTCCACCCGCTGTCTTCCCCCGGCCGACAACTCGGCCATGGACGGCTACGCCGTCCGCGCTGCCGACGTCGCCCATGCCTCGCCCACGACCCCGGTCGATCTCGAGGTGGCCTTCGAGGTGGCAGCGGGCGCGGCCGGGGAGGGCAGCCTGCGTCCGGGCGAGGCGGCCCGGATCCTGACGGGCGCCCCGCTGCCCCGGGGCGCCGACGCCGTCGTGCGTCAGGAGGACGCCGAGCGGGCGGGCGACCGGGTGGCGGTGCGGATCGCGCCGCGTCCGCGAGAGAACGTGCGCGGCGCCGGCGAGGACGTGCGGGTGGGCGAGGAGGTACTGGGCGCGGGCACGCTCCTCGGACCCGCACACCTCGGCATGCTGGCCTCGCTGGGGCGCAGCACGGTCAGCGTCCACCAGCGCCCGCGGGTGGCCGTCCTCTCGAGCGGCGACGAGCTGGTCGAGCCCGACGGCGAGATCGCCGGTGGGCGCATCGTTTCTTCCAACTCCTATTCCATCTCGGCCCAGTGCCGGGAGCTGGGCGCCGAGCCCGTGTACCTCGGCATCGCCCGCGACACCCCCGAAGATCTCGAGCGTCGCGTGCGCAGCGGGCTGCGCGCTGACGTGCTGGTGAGCTCGGCGGGCGTGTCGGTAGGAGACCGCGACTACGTCCGCCCCGTCCTCGAAAAGCTGGGTTGCACCTGGGACTTCTGGGGCGTCCGCATCAAGCCCGGCTACCCCTTTGCCTTCGGGCGCTGCGACGAGGACGGCGGACCGCTCGTCTTCGCCCTTCCCGGCAACCCCGTCTCGGCGATGGTGACCTTCGAGCAGTTCGTGCGTCCGGCGCTGCGCAAGATGACGGGGCACACGGCCTGGTTCCGGCCGTTGATCGCTGTCCGTCTCGGCGAGCGCCTGGACAAGAAAGCCGGGCGGCTCCACTTCGTCCGCGTTCGGCTGGAGCGCCGCGGCGGCGAGGTCGTGGCCCGCCCCACCGGCAGCCAGAGTTCCGGGGTCCTGCGCTCGATGACGGAGGCCCAGGGCCTGCTCCTCTTCCCCGCCGACGCCACCGAGCTTCGGGAAGGCGACACCGCCACGGTTCAGGTCCTGGACGCCGCGTTCCTGGCCTCCCCGGACCCGGGATTCTGAGGGCGGTCGGGGCCCGTTCCGTGCCGGGACGCATCGCGACGGTCACCGCTGCGCTCCTCGTTGGAGGCGCCTCTTCGCGCCTGGGTCGCGACAAGTCGCGGATCGAGTTCGACGGGATCGCGTCGGCCACCCGCATCGCGCGGCTGCTCGCCGGTTTCTTCGAAGAGGTCCTGCTGGTGGGCGGAGACCCCCCCGCGGAGGCACCGGGACGGCGCGTCGGCGACGTGGAGGGTCCCCGCTGTGGGCTGCGTGGCTTGGTAAGCGCGCTCGAGGCCGCGGCAGGCGAGCGCGTACTGGTCGTGGCGACGGACCTGCTCCTGGTGACCCCCGACCTGCTGCTGGCTCTGGTCGCGTGGCCGGAGGCCGACGCCGTCGTTCCGAGGACCAGCGCCGGGAGTCATCCCCTCTGCGCGCTCTACCGGCGGGATCCGGTCCTCTCCGTCGCGCGCTCGCGCCTCGCCGCCGGAGACCTAGGGCTTCAGGCGCTCCTCGACGCGACCGACACCCGCTTCCTCGACGCGGCCGAGGTCGAGCGACTCGATCCCGAGGGCCGCGCCCTCGCGAACGTGAACACCCCCGACGACCTCGCTCGCGCCGAGCGGTTCTTCGCCGCGGCGCGCGAGAGGTCGGCGTGAGGCTCGCGCGCCCGGTCGCGGCGGCCCTGGCGCTGGCGGCGAGCGTCGCCGCAGCCGGCGAGGCCGACGTCGTCGCCGCCCGGGCCGAGCGTCAGCCCGACGGCCGCTACCGCTTCGTCGTGACGCTGCGGCACGCCGACAGCGGGTGGAGTCACTACGCCGACGGCTGGCAGGTGCTGGCGCCGGACGGCCGCGTGCTGGCGACGCGCGTGCTTCGCCATCCCCACGTCGACGAGCAGCCCTTCACCCGCGACCTGGCCGACGTCGAGATCACCGAGGACCTGCGCCGTGTCGTCATCCGCGCCCGCGACTCCAAGCACGGCGCCGGCGGCGCCGAGGTTCAAGTAGACCTCCCGGACCGCAACGACCGAAGCGACCGACGGGCCGGGACCGAGCCGGATCCCGCAGCGAAATAAAGCGCAGGCCGCCACGGATTTCGCAAGGCGGCGCAGCCGCCGCGCAGTGAGCCGAAGGCGAACGAAGTTCAGTCAGGGATGGCCGAGCCATTCGCGGAGGGATCCGGCTCGGTCCCGGCCGCTCAGCTTCGCAATTCGCCGAGGGCGCGCTCGACTGCGGCGCGGGTTGGCGGCGTCGCGCTCGGGTCGAAGCGCGCGCGATCGACCTCGGCGAGCAGGCGCGCGGCCCTTGCCGCGGCCGGCGCCGCCACGCGTTCGAGGATCTCCTCGGCCGCGAGCGACCGCGCTCCGGGAATGCCATCGGCGAGTTCCTCGCGGAGTGCCCGGGCGAGGGCCGCCGCTTCGCCCTCGCGATCGCCTCGGTCGCGCGCGTCGTCCGCGGCCGCGAGCGCCTCGGCGCTCGCTCCTCGACGGCGCCGGCGGCGGACCCAGGCGAATGCGACGGCGGCTCCCGCGACCAGACCGAGGCCGACGGCGAGCCACGACCCACCTCCCGTTCCCGGCGGCTCGGCGTCGTGTCCGGTTGCCGCGCTGGTCGCGGCATCGCGCGCGCCTTCGCCGGCCGCGTCGACTGCCACATTCACGGCCACGGCCACGGCCGGGGCCGACGCGACCTCGTAGCGGCGCGTTTCGGGGTCGAAGTACGGCACGCGGATCGACGGCACGAGCAGGGTTCCCGCGCGCCGCGGCACGAGGTCGTAGACGAAGTGCACCCGGACGAGCAGACGCGAGCCCGGCTCCAGGCGACGCACGGGGCGGTGCCGAAACAGCTCGGCGTCGGCCCCCTCCAGCGCCAGGGGATCGGGCGCGTCCCAGAGGTTGCCCGAGCCCCGGAGCATGACGGCGAGGCGGACGCTCTCGCCCAGGGTGACCACCCGGGGCTCGACGACCGTGCGCATCGTCAGGGGGCCCACCAATCCGGCGAAACCCGGCGGGCGGCCCGCTTCGGGCGGCGCGAGGACGGTGAGCGTTGCGACGGGGACCGGGGCCAGGAAGAAGCGGTTGGATTCGCCGCCCACGCGACAGCGCAGGCCGGCGCCGCGAAGTGCGAAGGTGCCGCTCCGTTCCGGGAAAAGCGCCCGCTGCTCCTCGTGCACGTGATAGCTAGCATCGCCGCGTTCCACGCGATCGGGCTGCGGCGGTCCGGCCAGCCGCTCGGCGCGAAAGCCCGGGAACGCAAGCGGCTCGACCCACTCCACCGCTGCCACCTCGTCCCGACTCAGAACCCGGAGCCGGTAGAGCACCTGCTGTCCGATCACCGCGCTACCGGGGTCGAGCGTGACCGAGGCGAGGCAGGGCGGGGCGTCCCCGGCCCGGCCCGGAGCCGCGATCCCGACGAGCGCCGCGAGCGTCGCGCAGCTGCGGAGAAGGCCCGGGCGCGTCACCACGCCGGACCGTGCCGTAGTCGGCTCTCGGCGTTCGCGCGCGCTGCGGAGCGGATCGAGCGCGTCGGATCGTCGTCGACCCGAGCCAGCCAGCGCGCGCGCTCCGCTTCGCTGGACGGTGTCGCTTCCCTGGGGTGCTCGGCGAATCCGCGGGCGCCCGGCGGCGGCTTCGGGGTTGTTGGCGGCGAGTCCGACGCGCCCGGCGGAACGGTCTCCGGCCCCCGCGCTGCACGTCCCGGCGGCGAGGGGGGCGGAAGCGCGGCCAGGCCCCGCAGCGTCCATTCGAGATTGAAGCGCGCCTCCCGATCGCGCGGCGCCAGGGCGAGCGCGTCGAAGAAGGCGTCGCGCGCGGTTTCGAGGTCGCCCTGCGCGAGCGCCGTCACGCCGAGGTCGTAGTAGGCGACGGCCGCGACCCGCGGCTCCGCGGCGATCACCGCGGCGGCGGCAAAGGCGCGGGCGGCGGCTTCGTTCGCGTCCCGCTCGAGCCGGGCGAGCCCGAGCTCCACCAGCAGCGCCGCGTCGCCGGGCGCCGCGCGCAGGCGGGTCTCGATCGACGCGATGTCCGCGGTGCCCGTCGGCGCCTCCGGCGCCGCGCCCAGGACAAGGGCGGCAAGAGCCGGCGTGGCCAGGGCGACGCCCTGGCGCCGCCCCCGCTGGATCCGCGTTCGCGGCAGCGCTTCGGCGAGCAGCAGCACGAACGCCGCGGCCGCCAGGGGAAACACGCGGATGGCGCGGACGCGGCGGGACACCGAGGCTCCGGGCGCCGAGCCCGCCTCGCGCCGGATGGACGCAGCCGCGCGCTCGAAATCGAAGCTGCCCCAGGCGTCGCCCGGGAAGACCTCGCCGCCGGTCTCCTCAGCGAGACGCGCGAGGCGGCCGATCTCCCGGCGCGAGCGCACGATTCGGCCCGCGCCGTCGCGGAGGGGAACGCCGTGATCGGGGACCTCGGCTCCGACGTCGGACCCGAGTGCGGCCGCCAACACGCGCACCCCGGCGCGTGCCGCCGCCGCGGCACCCCCATGCCCCCGCCGCTCGGGATCCTCGCCGTCGCTCAGCACGAACGCGATCCGGGGCCGCTCGCTCGCGACCGCAAAGGCGCCGAGGGCTGCGCGCAATCCGTCGCCGAGGTTCGACGCGGGCGGATGCAGCAGCTGCGTGTCCACGGCGGAGAGCAGCTCCAGCAGCGCCCCGCGGTCCGGCGTGAGCGGCGTGAGCAGGACGCCGCGCGAAGCGAATACGGCCAGCGCCGCCCGGTCGCCGGGCCCCAGACGCCCCAGGAGCTCCTCGGCCCCCCGCTTTGCGCGCTCGATCCGGCTCGGCGGGACGTCGCGAGCGTCCATGCTGCGCGAGACGTCGATCAGGAACACCACGTCCACCCCGCTGGAGGGCACCTGGACGCTGCGTTCGCCGACGCGGGGCCCGAGCAGGGCCAGTCCGATCGCGCCGAGGGCGACGAGCAGCGCGGCGTCCCGGAGCCCGCCCGGGCTGCGACCGCGCGCACCCGGCCCCAGGAGTGCGCGCCGTCGGCGGCCTGCGACGAGTCTCGCGACGGCCACCGCGAGGGCGCTGACCGTGACGACGGCGACCGCTGCCGGCAGCCATTCGGGGTGCTCGAAGAGGGTCGCGAAGCGATCGACGCTCACGGCAGCCGCCTCCGGGCGACCCGCCCCACGCCGATCTCGACGAGCAGCAGGCCCCCCGCCAGGGCGACCAGGGGCTCGGGCCGCGGGGCGTGACGCAGTCGCGGCGGCCGCCGGCGCGGCACCCGCTCGAGCGCATCGATCTCCGCGTACACACCCTCGAGATCTCCCGAGCGCCGCGCCGCGAAGAAGCGGCCGCCGGTCGTTGCGGCGATCTGTTCGAGCGCGCGGGCGTCGACGTCGTGGCGTTCGAACACGAGTCCCCGGGCCGCCGCGCCCGGCCGGGCCGCCATGGGAACCTCCTCGCCGGCGGAGCCGATGGCCACGGTGTGGACGCGGATTCCCTCGCCGGCGGCGAGCGAGGTCGCCCCCTCGACCGAGACGGCGCCCGCGTTGTTGCGTCCATCCGTCAGCAGCACGACGACGCGGCCGCTGCCGGCGGCCCCGCCGTCGCCGGATGGGCGCCCGCCGAGCGCGCGCTTGACGGCCAGGATCAGGGCGTCACCGAGCGCCGTGGCCTCGCCCGCGACGCCCGCCTCGACGCGGCCGAGGGCGGATGCCAGCAGGTCTCCGTCGCTCGTGAGCGGGCACTGCGTGAAGGCGGTCTCTCCGAAGACGACCAACGCGACGCGATCGCCTTCCTCGGCGCGCTGCTCGGCGAAGCGCGCGACGACCTCGCGCGCGAGGTCGAGGCGCGTTCGCCACCGGTCGTCCACCCGGGTGTCGAGGGCGCGCATGCTCCCTGACGCGTCGATGGCGAGGACGAGGTCGAGGCCGAACCCGGGCTCGGGCGGCGCCCGGTGGACGCCCACGGGTCCGGCCAGCACGGCGGCGAGGCAGACCAGGCAGAGCGCTCGCAGCGTGAAGGAGAGGCCACGGACCGCGTCCCGCCGGCGCGCCCCCGCGATCCGCGCTTCCGGGAGGCCCGGCCACGGGATCGCCGCCGGCCGCGCCCGGGCGCTGGCCGCGAGCACCGCCAAGGCGAGCGGGGCCAGGAGGAGCCAGCCGGGCTGTTCGAAGGCCTCGATGCCGACGCGGCTCAGCGCCGCGTCCATCACGTCCGGTCCTCCGGCGGGATCGAATCCTCGACGAACGCCTTTGCCTGCTCGAGCAGCGCGCCCACGCGTTCCGACACGATCGCGCGTTCACCGGCCTGGGCCTCCGGACGGAAGCGGATCGCGTCGAGGTCGTGCAGGATCGCGAGAAAGACCGGCCAGCAGGAGGTCGCCGCGAACGGAGGTGCCGCGGCGCGGAGCTCCTCGGTGGTCCTTGCTGGGGCGTCGGCGCCGAAGCGCCCCGCCATGTAGCGGCGGAGCGCCACGGCGATGAGATGCGCGGCGGCGAGCGGATCCGCGGAGGTCGCCGCGCCCGCCTTCCGAAGCTCCGCCCTCGCCCGGATCCACGGCGGCTCCGGCGGCTTCGGCGGCAACGTGGCGGGTCGCGTCCGGCGCTGAATCGTCCGGCGGACGAGGGCGACCAGCGCCACGGCGGCGAGCGCGGCGGCGGCACCGGCGCCGGCCGCGCCCCAGCGGCCGGCGCCGTCACGCGGCGCAGGCAGCGATCTCGCGCCGAAGGGTGTACTTCGATCGGGAAGCTCGAGGAGCACCGAGGTCACCACCAGCGGGAGCGCTGCCAGCGCAAGGGCCGCGACCTTCCCGTCGGGGGACTCGATCGCGACACTCCCGGCCGGCCACACGAAGCGTCCGACCTCGCGCGCCCGGATGCGGATCCGGGTGCGATGGACCCAGCGCCCCGGGTGCTTCTCGACGGGGAGCGTCTCGGCGTCGAGCAGCCAGAAGCCGGGGATCTCTGGCGGCGGCTGGAAGGGGCGCGCGTGGTGGTCGGGCGGAGTCACGACCGCCAGCTCCACCACCGCCACGCCGCCGATGCCGATCTCGGGCGGTTCGAGCACCAGCGTCGCGCGCGGCGCCGTCGGCGCCGTGGCGGGGACCGCCGCCTCGCCGCAGCCGGCTCCCGGCGCCAGCAAGGCCACGGCGAGCCCCCAGAGAGCCGTGTGCGCGCCGAGCCGAGACGCGGCGTTCATACGCCTTCCCTGCGGCGGCGCGCGGCGCGCTCCCGGAAGAAGCTCCCGAGCGCAAGCAGGGGGCTGCGGTCCGTCCGCAGCCAGACGGGATCGGCGCCGCTTCGTCGCAGCTCGTCCTCGAGCCGCCGGCGCCAGGCCGCACCCGCGGCGCGGTACCGCTCGCGGGCGCGTCGCGAGCCCGTGGCGAGTACGAACACCGCGCCCGGCCGCTCCGGATCCGCCACGCGAATCGGCCCCGCGTCGGGAATCGCCGCCTCCCGCGGATCGACGACCGCGGCGGCCACCACGTCGTGACGGCGAGCGAGCTCGGCGAGCGCGGCCGCCGGCGCGGAGCTCCCGGTCGGCGGAAACAGCTCGGGGTCGCGGAAATCCGAGATCAGAACGACCGCGGCGCGTCGTCGGGCCGCCGCGTGCAGGGCGCGCAGGCCGGCGGAGAGCCGCGTCGTCCCCCGACTCGCGGCGGCGGTCTCCACGGCGGTTCGGATCACGCGCAGGCTGTGCGCGGCGCCGCGGCCGATCGGAACGCTGGCGCGCACGCTGCCGTCGAAGGCGACCAGGCCGATGCGGTCGCCGGCGCGGACGGCGGCCGCGGCCATCAGCGCCAGCGCGTGCGCCGCCGTTGCGGCCTTGGGGCTCCCGGTGCTGCCGAAGTCCATGGAGCCGGACACGTCGAGGGCGAAGAGCAGGGTCTGGTTGCGATCCTCGCGGAACAGCTTGACGAAGGGCTCGGCGCTGCGCGCCGTCGCGTTCCAGTCGATGCTGCGGATGTCGTCGCCCGGCACGTAGGGGCGCGACTCGTCGAACTCGAGCCCCCCACCCCGAAACGCACTGGTGTAGTTTCCCGCGAAGAGCCCTGTGGCCTCGCAGCGGCTTCGCAGCAGCAGCAGTCTCGCTGCGCGGGCGAGGTCTCCGGTCGAGACCGGGCTGTCCTCGGCGCCGGGCACCGGTGTCGGGCTCCTAGGGGGTCTCGACCGCGGCGAGGACGGCCTCGACCACGGCCTCGGGGCCGATCCCGTCGGCCTCGGCCTCGTAGCTCAAGAGGACGCGGTGGCGCAGCACGTCGGGCGCGACGCGCTTCACGTCGTGAGGCGTGGCGAAGCGGCGTCCGTCGAGGAGAGCGCGCGCCCGCGCGGCGCGCACGAGATACATCGAGGCCCGCGGCGAGGCGCCGAGCGCGACGTCGGATTGGGTTGAGCGCGCGTCCCGGACCCCGATCCGCGCCCCGACCGCGGCCGGGTCGCGGGTGGCGCGAGCCAGACGCACGGCGTAGTCCATCACCGGTTGCGCCACGTGCACCTCCCCGGCGCTCCGCCGCAGGAAGCGCAGCGATTCCGCGTCGGCGATGGCCCGCACCGGTGGCTTCGGAAGCGCGTCACGCCGCACGATCTCGCGCTCTTCCTCCTCGGCGGGGTAGGGCACCACGAGCTTGAGAAGAAAACGGTCGATCTGCGCCTCGGGCAGCGGGTAGGTGCCCTCCAGCTCGACCGGGTTCTGTGTCGCCATCACGAAGAAGGGATCGGGCAGGGACAGGCTCTCTTCGCCGATCGAGACCTGCCGCTCCTCCATGGCCTCGAGCAGCGCCGATTGCACCTTGGCGGGCGCGCGGTTGATCTCGTCCGCCAGCAGCACGGAGTTGAAGATCGGCCCTCGCCGCACGACGAAGCTCCGACGGTCCGGGACGTACACCGGGGTTCCGATCAGGTCGCCGGGCAGCAGGTCGGGGGTGAACTGGATCCGCCCGAAGCCCTGGCCCAGCACCTGGGCGAGCGTGCGGACGGCCGTGGTCTTGGCCAGCCCGGGCACGCCCTCCACGAGGGCATGCCCGCCCGACAGCAACGCCACCAGCAGCCCCTCGATCAGGCCGTGCTGGCCGACCACGACGCGCCCGATCTCCTCGGTCAGGCGCTGGAGCGTCTCCTCCGCCTTCTCGACTACACCCGCGTCCACCTCCCCAGTGTCCCAACGCAAGCGCGCCCAAGCAAATACCGCCCCCGGCCGTCCGGCGACGACTCGCTACCGCCTGCCGCGCCCCGCGAGCGAGATCAACCGCGACGTGCGCACGCCGGGCACCTGTCGCAGGCGCACCACACGCCCGCCCCAGCCCTCCACCTCCTCCCGCCCCACGATTGCGTCGCGCGACCAGTCCCCTCCCTTCGCGAGGACCTGAGGCCGGAGCGCGCGGATCAGGGCGAGGGGCGTAGCCTCGCGGAAGAGCACGACCCCGTCGACGCACTCCAGCGCCGCGAGCATCTCGGCTCGCTGGCGCGCCGGGACGATCGGACGTCCCGGGCCCTTGAGCCGCCGGACGCCGGCGTCGGTGTTTACGCCGACGATCAGCCGGTCGCCGAGGCGGCGCGCCGTCTCGAGCGCGCGCACGTGTCCCACGTGCAGGAGGTCGAAGCAGCCGTTGGTGAACACCACACTGAGCCCGCGCCGGCGCGCGGCGCGTACGGCCCCGACCGCGGCGGAACGCGTCAGCAGCTTCGACCGCGCCTTGCGCGGAGTGCCGCTCACGACTCCTCCGGCGTCCCGGCGGGGTTCTCGGGGGGAGTCGGCTGCGGGGGTCGCACCCGCGGCTCGCCCCCGTCTCTTTTCAGCAACTCCTCGATTCCCTTCAGCATCAGCTGGGGCACCCCCAAAAGCTTGGATCCGGTCTCCAGGACGATGCCCCCCGGCCCCGTGACGATGGACCGCAACGGGATCAGCTTCGCCTCCGGCGCGGCCCAGGGGCCCGAGAGCCGGTAGTGGGCCGCCAGCATGCCGGCATCCGTGCCGAGCAGGAGCACGCCCAGGAGCGGGATCTTCCCGAGCGCCAGGTCGAGCTGGCGGAAGAGGAACAGCGCGACGTCGGCATCGACCGCGTGCAGAGGATGGGCCAGGTCCACCTCGCCCTCGACCAGCACCCGCACGTCGGGTCCGTCCAGCGAAAAGGACCGAGTGCGCATGCGGCCGTCCGAGAACTCGAGAAGCGTCTCGATGCGGGAATAGCGGATCTTGTCGCGGCCCGCGAAGGGGTTGAGCGGCCCGCTCGCGAGCACGATGGCCACCATCGGCGAGAGCTTCTGCCGCAGGACGCCGTCCGTCGCGCGCAGCGAGATCTCGCCGGAGACCTCCGCGAAGGGGGAGAGCTCGGGCCGCAGCGATCCTTCGAATGCCCCCGACAGCTCGACCTGCCCGCTGGCCCAGCCCGATGCGAGCCCGAGCGCCGCGCTCAGCGTCGCCACGTCGCCGTCGGCCACCGAGAAGCCCAGGCGGCCGGGAACGGCGTCGGGATGCGTGAGGTCCAGGCGGGCCGAGCCGACCAGGCGGCCCGAGGGGACCAGGTCGATCTGGACGTCGGCGATCTCGACGCTGCGGCCCACGCCGGTAAAGCGACCGACGGCTCGCGTCTGACGCCAGCGTGGGCCCACCATCGCCCCGATCGAGAAGCGCCCGCGCGCCCAGAGGCCCTCGACCGCCTTCGGCTCTCCGTTCGTGCCGCGTGGACCCGCCTGCGGCTGCGCATCCCGATTCGCGGGGTCGGCCGCTGCGGCGTCTGCGTCTACCGGGCGCGGAGCGGCCGCAAGCCGCACGCTGAGCGTCTCCTCCGGTTCAAAGATCCAGTCGGCGTCGCCTTGGATCGGGACGCCGCGCCAGTTCGCCTGGTTCGTCACGATGTGGAGGCCGCGATCCCGCGTCACGATGAGCGCACTCAGGTCGTCGATCGGCCACAGGAACACCGGGTGCGCGAGCACGTCGATCTCGAGGTGCACCGTCGTCGGCATCGGGGCTGGCGTTCCCTCCGGCCTGTCCGCGGAACCGGCGTCGCGCCGCAGGACGGCCCACAGCGGCCGCAGTCCGCGCAGCGGCTCCGTCTCGATCGCGACCGGCTCGAACTCGGCCGGAGCCGCGAAGAGGTTCGAGACGCCCTCGAGCGTCAGGTCGAGCTTCGGCAGCGGGCGGCCGTTGAGGTCGGCGCGCGCGTCGCGGATGTCGACCCGGTCGCCGCTCCAGACGAAGCGCCCGCTGAGCTCTTCGAGTCGGTTCGCCTCTCCGACCCGGACCCGCACGTCCGCGACCTCGGCCTCGCCGGCGAAGCCCAGGGGGAGGGTAAGCGTGCGACCCGCGAAGAGCTCTCGCCATCCCGCCAGCGTGGCCGCCCCGCGGCTCGTGAGCGTGAGCAGGCGGCCGCCCTGCACCGGCTCGAGCCGTGCGGCCAGGTCTTCGCGCTCCTCGTCGGGAAACCAGCCGAGGTAGTCGCGCGCCTCTTCGAGCGCCACGTTCCGGAACTCCAGCGAGAGGTGCGCCAGTGAGGACGATTGCAGCGGTCGCTCGACGACCCCCTCAGCCTCGAGGTGGAGGTCGACGCCGTCGATCTGCGCGGACTCGAGGCGGACGCCCCGAGGCGTGATTTCCAGAGCGCCGGTGGCTCGCGCGTGGGGGACCTCGATCGGTCCGAAGGCGCCCCGCTCCGGGGGCGGCACCTGCGTCCGGAAGTCGCGTACGACGAGATCCAGCTCGAATCGGCCCTCTCCCGGTGTCGGCGTCGCGTAGGCGACCGTGCCGCTCACCGACCCATCGAGCCGAGCCCCCGGATGCAAGGCCCGGACGTAAGGCGCCACGATCGGCAGCTGAAGGGAGCTCGCCGCCACGGCGAGGCGGATCGAGCCGTCGCGCCCCCGTTGGCCGTCCCATTCGATCGAGCCGCGCACGCCGGTCGCGTCGAAGATCCGGGCCCGCAGATCGAGGTGGGTGTCGCCGTAGAGCCGGCGGTGCCGGAGCTGGCCGTGAAGGCCCTGGGCGACCAGCGCGACGGGCGTCTCGGTGGGGCCGGCCGCGTGCGCGACATCGGTCTGCGCGTCGCGGAACGCGACGCCGCCGTTGCGAATCGCGAGGGTGTCGGCGAGGCGCGGCTGCTCCAGGAGCGAGCGGGCTGCCACCTCGAGCGCGATCAGCGGACCCAGCAGCTCGTCGGGATGGGGCCGCTCTCGGCGATCGTCGTCCCGTGCCAGCGCGGCGAGGGGAGGGGGCTCCCAGCTCCCGCTGCGGGTTCGCTCGACGTGCAGTCGCGCGCCGTCGAGGACGAGACGGCGCAGGCGCAGCCGCCCGATCATCAGCGGCAGGATTCGCGGACGGGCCGACACGCGCGGGACCTGCAGCCGGGCGCCGGTCGGGGACGGCCACACCCGAACGTCGAAGGCCTCGATCTCGATTCCGAGGCCGAAGCTCACCCGGAGGCTCCCGATGGAGACCGGGGTCCCGGCCGCCCGGCTGAGCCGTTCCTCGGCCTCGCTGCGCAGCCGCTCGGGCCACAGGCGCGTGGCGACGCCGAAGCCGAGGGCCGCCGTCGCGAGAAGGAGCGCGAGGCCCGCTGCGATGCCTGCGATCGCTCGGTGCACGGGATCCCCTGGGAGGGCCGTCGAGACTAGCGGGTTATCGACGGTTCGCGCCGTCTTGCCCACGGGCTGCCGGTCGATGACCCCAACCTACGGTTCGCCGAAGCTGCCCGCGTGTGCGCCCGGGCCGTGCATCTCAGGGTGGCGCCAGCGCTAGCACGGCCGCGGGCCCGGCTCGGGGCTGCGTCCCCAAGCTCGCATCCCTGCTAAAGAAATTCGCTGTTCGGTCGAAACGCTGCCTGACAGACACGACCGTACGAATGCTCGTCGGGACACGAGTGATCAGGGAGTGCGACGTGATGGATACGAATGGGGGCAGGCTCCGCCGGATCAACCGGGTGCGGGAGCTACGCGAGAACCGACTGATGACCCAGGCCCAGCTCGCCCGTAAGGCCAAGGTCGCGCTTCGCACCATCCACAGCGTCGAGAAGGGCATGAACTGCCGCATGGACACCAAGCGCAAGATCCTACTCGCGCTCGGGCTTCGCTTCGAGGACAAGGACCAGGTATTCCCGCCGCTCCAGCCGCGCGACCGGCCGGATTTCTCGCCGCAATACTGATTCGCCCGGTCCGGCTGGCCGCGCCCGACGCCACGGGTTTCCCCGGATCGCCGCCCCCCGATTCCTGAATCCCGAGAAACTTCGGTACCCTGCGTACAGGCGCGAGGGGCATGCCGCTCGCCCGGAGGGGGATGGTCATTCCCGACCGCGTCACACTCTTGGCGGACGTTGCCGAGATCGTCTCGCGCTCCCACGACCTGGACGAGACCCTGGGCAACGTTGTCGATCTCGTGGCCAAGCGCCTCGACGCCGACGTCTGCTCCCTGTACCTGCTGGCGGGGCCGGACTTTCGCCGCCTCCGGCTCAGCGCCACCGTGGGCCTGTTCAAGGAGTCCGTCGGTCGGGTCGAGCTCGGCTTCGGCGAAGGGCTGGTCGGCCTGGCGGCCGAGCGTCGCGAGCCGGTCGTCATCGAACGCGCGCGCGACCACCCCCAGTACCGCTATTTCCCCGAGACCGGCGAGGAGCGTTTCGAGTCGCTGATGGCCGTGCCCCTGATCGTGCGGCGAGTGCCGATCGGAGTGCTCGCCATCCAGACGCGGGTTCCGCGGTGCTTCGAGAACCAGGACGTCGAGGCCTTCCAGACCTGCGCGCAGCTCATCGCCCCGGTCGTGATGAACGCGCAGCTGCTGGCGCTGGTGGGCCAGAGCGACGAGGAGCGAGCGGTCGCCAGCCGGGGACTCGCCGACACGGGGATCCCGGTGGCCGGCCGCAAGCGCCCGCGGCCGGAGACCGGCGTCGAGCTGCGCGGGATGCCCACGGCGAGCGGCATCGCGATCGGCCCCGTCTACCGCCTGCCGGACACTCTCGACCTGGGGCGCCTCGAGTACACGCCGAGATCGGATGCGGCCGAAGAGGAGCGCGACCTGCTCAGCGCGCTCCAGGAGGCGAGGCGCGTCGTGGACGACATGCGCGAGGATCTCGGGGAGCAGTTCGGCCCAGAGTTCGCGGCCGTCTTCCACACCCACATCCAGATCCTCGAGGACAAGGGCTTCGTCGCGAAGCTGCGCGACGAGGTGCGGTCGACCGGCAACGCCCTCGAGGCGCTGCGCAACGTCCTCGCCGCCTACCGCAAGACCTTCGAGCGCATCGAGGACACCTATTTCCGTGCGCGCGTGGACGACGTCGAAGACGTCGGGCGCCGTGTGATGGAGCAGCTGTTCGGCGTGCGCCAGCACGCGATCGGGCTCACCGAGCGCTCGATCGTGGTGATGGACACGATCCTGCCGGGGCACTTCGCCCGCCTCGACATGGGCAGGGTCGCGGCCATCGTCGCAGAGCACGGCAGCCCCACTTCGCACGGGGCGATCTTCGCGCGGACGCTGGAGATTCCCGCCGTGACGGGCGTGTCGGGAATCCTGGATGCGGCGCGTTCCTGCGAAACCGCCATCGTCGATGGCGGAGACGGTCGCGTATACCTCTCGCCCGACGCTGGGCTCGTCTCCGAGTACCGGAGGGCCCAACAGCGCCACGCGATCGTCGTCGAGCACCTCGACGCCCTGCGCGATCGACCCGGAGAGACGCGGGACGGCCGACGCATCGCCCTCACGGCGAACGTGGGGCTGTGGAGCGATCTGCGTCTCGTCCAGAAGCACGGCGCCGAGGGGATCGGCCTGTTCCGGACCGAGCTGCTCGCCATCGCCCACGGCGGGTACCCGGAGGAGGAGGAGCAGGCGCAGCTCTACGAACGGGTCGCCAAGGTGATGGCGCCGCGGCCGGTGACGATTCGGACGCTCGACCTGGGCGGCGACAAGGAGATCGCGAACCTCGGCGTGGGCCGCGAGGAGAATCCCCAGCTCGGATGCCGCTCGATCCGGTTGAGCCTCGTCAACGAGGGCACCTTCCGAACCCAGATCCGCGCCGTGCTGCGTGCGAGCACCCACGGGAACGTGCGCCTGCTCCTCCCGATGATCGCCTCGCTCTACGAGCTGAGGCGCGCCCGCTGCATCCTGAAGGAGGTCCAGGAGGAGCTCGCCCGAGCGCGCATTCCCTTCGACGCAGAGCTCCCCCTGGGCATCATGGTGGAGGTCCCCTCGGCCGCCCTCATCGCGGACGTTCTGGCCCGCGAGTGCGACTTCTTCAGCATCGGCACCAACGACCTGACGCAGTACACGTTGGCGGCCGACCGCGGCAACGAATACGTGGCGCATCTCTACGACCCGCTCCATCCGGCGGTTCTCGCCCTCATCGACCGCAGCGTTCGCGCCGCCGCGCGCGCCGAGATACCCGTGTCTCTCTGCGGAGAGATGGTGAGCAATCCGCTCGCGGTTCCGGTGCTCGTCGGCCTGGGCATCCAGGAGCTCTCGGGCACGCCGAGCGCCGTCCCCATCGTGAAGGAGATCGTTCACGCGCTGGACTCGGGCCTGGCGGCGGCGGACGTGCGGGCGGCGCTGGACGCGGGCACGGCGCAGGAGGTGCACGCCATCGCCGCCGCCCGACTGCGTCAGACCGGCCTGCTGGACCACCCCGACATCGGGTCCTGGCTTCGTCCCATCGTCGAGAAAGAGGAGCGCGGCTCCGCGGAGGGGGCGCGATAAGGGGCGGCGTCACGCGCCGGAGCGCCGTTGCGGCGGTTGGCCCGCCGGCAGGCGCTGTGGTAAACCCTTCCGCCGGCGTCCGGTGGCCCGAATGACCTGGGGTCGCCCACGGCCGCCTTCCCGAAGATCCCGAGAGGATTCCGACGACATGCGATCGCGGTACCCCCTCCTCCCCATCCCGACGGCCGTCGACGCGGCGCCCGGGACATAACCGGTGGCGGCGGCCGCGGTGCAGGTCGTTCGGAGCTACGTGGCGCTCACGAAGCCGCGGATTCTCCTGCTCGTGATCTTCACGGCCCTGCCCGCCCTGGTCATGGCGGGACCGGGCTGGCCCGGCTCCGGCCTGGTCTGCGCCACGCTGCTCGGCATCGCGCTGGCGTCGGGGGCGGCGAATGCCCTCAACTGCTACATCGAGCGCGATCTCGACGCGCGCATGGAGCGGACCCGCAACCGGCCTCTGCCCTCTCGCGCAATCGGCGCGCGCCCGGCGCTGGCCTTCGGGCTCGTGCTGGCGGTGGTCTCGACCGTGCTTCTCGGTGCGGTCGCCGGCCCCGTGGCCGCCGCCCTCGGTGTGGCGAGCATCCTCTTCTACGTGTTCGTCTACACCGTCTGGCTGAAGCCGCGGTCGTCGCTCAACGCCGTGATCGGGGGCGCGGCCGGAGCCGCGGCGCCGCTGATTGCCGACGCGGCGGTGAGCGGTCGCGTGGGTGCCGTCGGCTGGCTGCTCTTCGCCATCATCTTCCTGTGGCAGCCGCCCCACGTCTGGGCGATCGCGCTCTTCCGGAAGTCCGACTACGAGCGCGCGGGCATTCCCATGCTCCCCAGCGTGATCGGCGACCAGCCGACGCGCTGGCGCATGCTCTGGTACACGCTCGGCCTCGTGCCGGTGACGCTCGCCCCGGTTCCGCTGGGCCTTCTCGGCGGTTTCTACCTGGCTGCGGCTCTCGCGCTGGATGCCTGGTTCGTATGGCACGCGGTGCGCGTCCTGCGAGAGCGCAGCGAGGCCGCCGCGCGCCGCCTGTTCCACGTCTCGCTGGTCTACCTGTTCGCGCTGTTCCTGGCGATGCTCGTCGATCGCGCGCTCTAGGCGATCGGTCCCGGGCTCAGGGGCTCACCCGGAGGTCCGTCCCCGCTTGCGCGCCCTCGGCGCGCGCGTCGGACGCTGTGGCTCGCTGGCCGCCGGAGCGCCCGCCAGCCGGAACGGCGGATAGACGGGAACCTTGACCTTGACCTTGGTCCCGTCGGGTCGCGTGAGCTCGCGCTCCACGACGCGGATCGGCGTCAAGGGGGCCCCGGTCACGGCGGCCTCGAATTCCTTCGCCGAGCGGTTCGATCGTGATGCCATGCTCACGGATCGGCGAGACCCGCTCGGAGTTTCAGTGGAATTTGAAAAAAGAGGCACCGCCCGGTGCGGCGGATCAGAGACGAAGAAAAGACGAAACCCCGGATCCAAAACGAAACCCGCGCGAGGCGGGTTTTTTGATCACGACTATCTTCTAATTATAGCACCGATCCGCCCGGCCGCAAGGACACGAAGGCGGACGCCGCGATTCCGGGCTCCACGAGCCCGAAAAGCCCGGTCACGGCTCCCCGATCCGGCTCTCGAGCCGCGGGAAACACGGTTT
>JAOTUO010000339.1 GCA_029863845.1 Myxococcales bacterium | reverse complement strand
CCGCCCCGTTCACACGACCGGCGAGCTCCGTGAGGATCTCCCACGGGTCCCGGCTGTCCGCGGGCGGCTCGAGAACGCGGGGCGAGAACTTGGAGACATTGCGAACCGAGAGGCCGTTGAACACCAGGTCGTAGTTCGATCGTTCCAGGGGCGAGGTCGGCGGCAGGATGAGGTCGGCCAAGCGCGTCGTCTCGTTCACGTAGATATCGACGGACAGCATGAAGTCGAGGGACTCGAGCGCGCGGGCGAGCCGCTCCCCGTTGGGCGTCGAGAGCACCGGATTGCCGGCCACCGTCACCATCGCCCGGATCCGGTCGTCGCCCGCGGCGTCGATTTCCTCCGACAGGGCGGCCACCGGCAGCTCGCCGAAGGCCTCAGGCAGATCGCGGACGCGCGAGCGCCAGCGCGCGTAGGGCAGGGGCTGACGCGCGGGCGCCTCGGCGGCGAGGCCGGTGGCGGCTCGGGCGAACATCGCCCCGCCCGGTCGGTCGAGGTTGCCGGTGAGCGTGTTCACGACGTCGACGAGCCAGCTCGCCAGCGTGCCGAACTCCTGGGTGGTGGTCCCGATGCGTCCGTAGCACGCGGCGCGCTCGGCGGCCGCGAACTCGCGGGCGAGCCGGCGCACGCGCGGCGCTTCGATCCCCGTCGCGCCCGCTACGGTCTCCGGCGCGAAGTCCTTCGCGAGCGTCCGCACCGCTTCGAGGCCCCGCACGCAGGACTCGAGGTGGCCCAGGCGCACCAATCCCTCCTCGAACAGGGTGTGCACGAGGGCGAACAGGAAGTAGGCATCGCTGCCGGGCTGGATGAACAGGTGCTCGTCCGCGCGGCGCGCGGTCTCGCTGCGGCGCGGATCGACCACCACGAGCCGGCCGCCGCGCGCGCGCAGGGCGTCGATCCGGCCCGGCATGTCGGGCGCCGTCATCAGGCTGCCGTTCGAAGCGATGGGGTTGGCGCCGAGCACGAGCAGGAAGTCGCAGCGATCGACGTCGGGGACGGGGATCGCGAGCGCGGCCCCGAACATGACGAAGGAGCTGAGCATCTTCGGAAGCTGGTCGACGCTCGACGCCGAGAAACGCCGGCGCGTGCCGAGCCCTCGCAGGAGGGCCGGCATGTACAGGAGCGAGCCCAGGTCGTGGGCGTTGGGGTTGCCGATGTAGGCGCCGATGGCGTCGGCGCCGAAGGCCTCCCGCACTTCGCGCAGACGCGAGGCGGCGAGGTCGAAGGCCTCCTCCCAGCCGATCTCCTCCCAGTCGGACCCGTTGCGCCGAACGGGACGCCGGAGCCGGTCCGGGTCCTCCTGGAGCCCCTTGAGCCCGTAGGCCTTTGGGCAGAGGTAGCCGCGGCTGAAGGGGTCGTCGGCGTCCCCGCGAATCGTCAGCACCTTGCCCGCGCTGCGGTCCACCTCGACGGCGATTCCGCACTTGGCCTCGCACAGCGGGCAGGTCCGGTAGACGCTGTCGCCTCGAGTCCGCGTGCTCGCCATCGGGGCTCCTCCTCGCGTTGGCGGCCCAGAGTACCCGACTTCGGCGCCGGAGTGGGGGATCAGGGAGAGAGGCCGCTGGGACCGGGTGGGAAGAAGAGCCACATCTGCGCCAGGGAGACGTCGGCGGCGTCGACCTGACGGTCGCCGTCGAGGTCGTAGTCGGGCACGTAGGCGCGCTGCGCGATGGCGAGGGCGATGCGCTCGAGGTCGCCGAGCGGGCGCTGGCCCCAGCTCGTCGTCACGGTTCCGTCGTTGTCGACGTCGGGATCGCAGAGATTGCCGAAGCCGTCTCCGTCGGTGTCCCGCTGCCGGGGGTTCGGGATGTCGCGGCAGTTGTCCCGGCGGCTCGGGACGCCGTCGCCGTCGAGGTCGTCGGGATCCGGCCCGGCCGGCGACGCGACGCGCAGCAGCGGGTCGCCGATGTAGACGTTCACCCAACCGAGGTAGGGCACGCTGCGGAAGTACGCTTCGACGGCGGGCACGCCCTGGGCGTAGCGGCGCAGGAAGATGTGGGGGCGCGCCACGGCGGTGAGGGTCGGCTCGTAGACGTGCCCGGCGGCTCCGGCTACGCCCAGTCGGATGAGATCGGCGATCAGGGACTGCCCGTACTCCGGCGGGTAGGTGAACAGACGCGCGTTGGTGCTCACGATGTCGCAGGCGACGGCGCGGGGCGCGAAGCTTCCGGGGTAGAGGGCTCCCTCGATCCGGCCGTAATAGGGCGGGCCGGCGCCGCCGGCGTCGTTGCTGCCCCACGAGGTGTAGCCGGCGATGGACCGCACGTCGGACCGGAAGCGGGGGGACTCGTCGTGCAGGACGAAGAGCCCCAGCGACTTCAGCGCCGCCGCCGCCGGCCCCAGCAGCGCGACGTTGCCGCCGATGCGCAGCGTCTGCCGCGGGTCCTCGTCGACGAGGTACGGACCCGGGGCGGCGCTTCCCCGGGCGGCGTCGATCAGGGCCTTCACGTCGGCTGGGACGCCCGTCCGGGGATCGACGTCCGTCGGGTAGCCATCGAGGCGCGCGACCAGGTAGCGCAGGGGAGCGTCGGGGTGGGCGGCGCGAAACTCGGCGAAGGGCCGGTCGGCGTCGTAGTACGGGTTGACCATCCCGACCACTCCGGAGCGGCCGTCGCGTCCCGAGAAGAGCAGGGCGAGCTCGGCGTCGACCGAGGCGCCGGGACTGTCGCGAAGCGCCGTCGGGGCCAGGGCGGCGGGGCCGGCCGTCACCGCCAGCGGAACGCCCTTGGTCGTGACGATGATCTCGATGCGATCCACGAGTCCCGCGTCGGTGAGGAACTTCGCGACGGGATCCCGGATCTGTTGTACGAAGTTCGAGCGCGGGATCCGCTCGTCGCTTCGATCGGAGAAGCGGGGGTCGCGCAGGGGGATCGAGAGTCGCACCACGTTGGAGGCGGGGACGTTGCGCGCGGCGCGGTAGTACTCGCCCACGGCCTGTGAAATCGCGCTCTCTTCGTTGACGACGATCAGGATTTCGGGGTGGAACGCGGCGCGTTCGCCGGCGGCCGGCGAAGCCGGGAGCGAGGGGGCCGGGGTTCCGAGCCCGATCGCTGCGGCGGCGCAGACGACCCGACGCGCCGCGGCGGACCGCCGACCTCGCGACCTTCGCTGCATGAGCCTCCCGCGGAAACGCGTGTGGGCGACTACTGTAGCAGTGGTGCGCGGCGCCGCGGTGGATACACTGGGCGCTCCCCGCCTTCGTTTGCCGTGAGGATCGTCGCCGTTGGGACAGCAGTTCGTCTACACGATGCAGGACCTGGGCAAGGTGGTTGCGACGGATCGCGTGATCCTCGCGGACATCACGTTGGCGTTCCTGCCCGGCGCCAAGATCGGGGTGCTCGGGGCGAACGGAGCCGGAAAGAGCAGTTTGCTGCGGATCATGGCGGGCATCGACACCGACTTCGTCGGTGAGGCCAAGCCCGCGCCGGGAATTCGCGTCGGCTACCTCCCGCAGGAGCCGGAGCTCGATCCGAACAAGGACGTGCTGGGCAACGTCGAGGAGGGCGTGGCCGAGCTTCGCGCGCTGCTCCGGCGCTTCGAGGCGGTGAGCGAGAAGTTCGCGGAACCCCTCGACGACGCGGCCATGGCCGCGCTGCTCGAGGAGCAGGGGAAGCTCCAGGATCGCATCGACGCGGCCGGCGCCTGGGAGCTCGACCGCGCCCTGGAAGTGGCCATGGACGCCCTGCGCTGCCCGCCCGGCGACGCGGACGTCGCCACGCTCTCCGGAGGCGAGCGGCGCCGCGTGGCGCTGTGCCGGCTGCTGCTGCAGAAGCCGGATCTCCTGCTCCTCGATGAGCCCACCAATCACCTCGATGCGGAATCCGTGGCGTGGCTCGAACGCTTTCTCCGGGAGTATCCGGGCACGGTCGTGGCCGTCACCCACGACCGCTACTTCCTCGACAACGCGGCGGGCTGGATCCTCGAGCTGGACCGGGGCCGCGGGATTCCCTGGCGCGGCAACTACTCGTCCTGGCTCGAGCAGAAGAGCCGGCGGCTCGCGGTGGAGGAGAAGCAGGCGTCCGCGCGGCGGCGCACCCTCGAGCGCGAGCTGGAGTGGGTGCGGATGTCACCGCGGGCGCGCCAGGCCAAGAGCAAGGCTCGGGTCAAGGCCTACGAGACGCTCGTGGCCGCGGGCGAGCGGCGTCTTGCCGAGAGCGTGGAGATCGCGATCCCGC
>JAOTUO010000338.1 GCA_029863845.1 Myxococcales bacterium | reverse complement strand
ACGCCGCCCCCTCATCGCGCGTCTCCCGCGGGCGCGCGCAGCCCCGCCGCGATGAACGCGACCATGTGGCGGAGCACGGACGCGTCGGCGAGGACGTCGTCGGCCGCCGCGGCCGCGCTCTCCGGCACGCTCTCCATCAGGAGGGGCGCGTCTTCCAGGTTCCCGCTCATCACGTGCACCATGCAGCCCACGGCGAACTGGAAGCGCAGGCCCAGCTCCATGCGCGACCGGTCCGGCAGTGCGCGGGCCAGCGCGTCGAGGAAGCGGCGGATCACCTCGCCGAAGAGCTCGAGCTTGAGCGTCGAGACGAGCTCGGGCGGATCCGAGTAGAGGCGCGCCGCCACGAAGTGCACGGCGTGGCGCGCGGCGCGCTCGGCGAAGAGCGGGCCCAGGTAGGCCTCGAAGATCGCCTCGAGGGCCAGCGGGGCGCCGCCGGCGGCCTGCTCCAGGGCGTCGAGGCTCTCGAGCCGACGGCGGTTGATGGGCGCGATGCGGCGCGCGAGCGTCGCGCGCCACAGCTCCTCTTTCGAGCCGAAGTGGTAGTTGGCCGCCGAGACGCTCGTCCCCGCCGCCTGGGTGACGGCGCGGAGCGAGGTGCCCGCGAAGCCGCGCTCGGCGAGCAGCCGCTCGGCGGCGTCGAGGAGCCGCTCCTGGGTCTCGCGGGAATCGCGGTGCCTGCCCGCGCGGGCGAGCTGCGCCTCGGCCATCTTCGCCCCTCCGGGTCCTCGCGCGCGAGGCCGGCGCAAGGTGTCGAACGACTGTTCGAAACATACGTTCGAATCCTTGAGCTTGTCAAGGGCGGGCAGCGGGCGGGTGCGGGGCCGGTTCCGAGTTCGTGATCAATATCAGGATCTTGGAGGATGGAACGTCCGGCGGCTCAGTCCATCAGGCGGCGCCGCGTGATCCGCGCCGCCAGCACCATCAGCACCCCGGACACCACCGCGATGTAGCCGAGGTCCCAGAGCAGCCGCGGCGAGAACTCTCCGGCGAAGGCCGCCCGCACCAGGCGCACCGGGTGCAGCAGCGGCAGCCCCTCCGCCACCCACAACCACACGCCCGAGAGCCGCTCCTCCAGGGGAAAGAAGATGTCGGAGAAGAGGAAGAGCGGCGTCAGGAACAGCGTGAAGTAGAAGCTGAAGAGCTCGATGCTCGGGATCCGCAACGAGAAGGCGATGCCGATGGCGGCGAAGAGCAGCCCCGTGATCGGGATCATCGGGATCGCCCACAGCGCCGCGGGCAGCGGCGCCAGGCCCACCGCCGCGATCACCACGAAGAAGGAGCCGCCGTAGATGCTGCCGCGCGTGATGGCCCAGAGGATCTCGCCCGCGAGCACGTCCTCGGGCTGGATGGGGGTGGTGAGCATCGACTCGTAGGTCTTCTCGAAGTGCAGCCGCACGAAGGCGTTGTAGGTGACCTCGAAGCTCGCACCGTTCATGGCGGCGACGGCGACGAGCCCCGGCGCCAGGAAGGCGACGTAGGAGGTGCCGCCCATCTCGCTGATGTAGGAGCCCACGCCGATCCCGATCGACACCAGGTAGAGCAGCGGCTCGAAGAAGTTCGGCAGCAGGTTGAGCTTCCACGTGCGCTGGTAGAGCGCGAGGTTGCGGCGCCAGACCGCCACGGCGTGCCGGGGCGAGACCCTCACGCCGCTGCGCCCGCGTCCACGGCGGCCGCACCGCCCTCGCCGGCCTCGATCCGGGTTCCGGTCAGCGCCAGGAAGACGTCCTCGAGATTCGTGGGACGCACGATCACGCTGCCGGGGTCGCGGGCGGGCCCGTCGTCGCGATGGCGGATCGTCTCGAGCAGGGCCGCAGCGTCGCGGACGTAGAGCATCAGCCGCCGGCCCGAGCGCAGCCGCTGCACGCCGTCGAGGTCGCCGACGACGCGGCGCTCGTCCTCCGGCGCCACCTCGAGCTCCAGCGCCTCGGGGGCGAGCACGTCGCGGATAAGCTGCCGCGGCGCACCGTCGGCCACGACGCGGCCCTCGGCCAGGATCACCAGCCGGTCGCACAGGCGCTCGGCCTCCTCCATGTAGTGGGTGGTGAGCAGCACCGTCGTGCCCTCGCTGCGCAGCTCGCGCACGCGCTGCCAGAGCGAGAGCCGCACGGCGGGATCGAGCCCCGTGGTGGGCTCGTCGAGGATCAGCAGCTCGGGGCGGTTCATCAGCGAGAGCGCGATCGCGAGCCGCCGCTTGAAGCCGCCGGAGAGCGCGGTGACGGGAAGATCCGCGTGCGAGCGAAGCTCGAGGAAGTCGAGCAACTCGTCGCTGCGCGCCTCGATCTCCGCCGGCGGCAGCAGGTGGTAGCGCCCGAACACGGTCAGGTTCTGGACGGGAGACAGCCGCTCGAGGAACGAGTTCTCCTGGAGCGTCACCCCCAGGCGCGCCCGCACCTTCCGCGGCTCGCGCGCCACGTCGATGCCGAAGACCCGCACGCTGCCGCTCGTGGGCCGGGCCACCCCGTAGATCATCTTCAGTGTCGTCGTCTTGCCCGCGCCGTTCGGCCCCAGCAGCCCGAAGCAAAGCCCCGGCGGCACCTCGAGGTCCACCGCGTCCACCGCGAGGCGGCTCCCGAAGCGCTTCGAAACCGCGCGACACTCGACGATCACGCCAGGCGCAGGGTCACGTGCCGGGAATCCTGCGGCGACACGCGGCATGGCGGGCTTCTCCCTCGGGCCCGGGCAGGGCGGGCCGCGGTGAAGAGCCTATCGCACGCCGTCGGCTACGAGTCCTCCGCGGGCTCCGAGAAGTCCCAGCGCGAGACCAGGCCCGCGAGCGACGTGTCGCCCACCTCCTGCTCCAGGTCCAGCGCCATCGCGTCGGGCTCGCTGGCCAGCAGGTCCCGGATGGTCGCCTGCTTCTCCGCGTCGAAATCCAGCAGCCGAAGCTGGAGGGCCCAGGGAGCGGCGCCGCCGTTGGACCTCTCGCGCGCGGTGACGACCCGACCCGTGACGTCGATCGTTCCCGCATCCTCGGGAAGCACCAGCTCCAGCCACAGCTCCGTGTCCTCGGGCAGCGGCTCCGTGTTCGCGATCACGTAGGCCTGGCGCATCAGCTGCTTCTCGAAGCGCTCCTTCAGCAGCTCCCGCGTCTGAAACACGACACGCCGCGCCGGGTGGCGCCCGCGCATGCCATCGCACTTCGGGCAGCGCGTGAGCCTGTCCGGAAGATCGACCTTGCAGATAGGGCAGGTGTGCATGGCCTGGGAGATCGGCCGAACCACCCCCCCGGGTTTAGCCCGGTTTAGCCCGATCCGGGGGGCGAAAGCGGGGGCGGTCATACGGCCTCGTCCAGCAGCCGCCGCAGCCGCAGGTCTCCCGAGCGGAAGCGCTCAGCAGGCTCCGGGCCGAGGGCGTAGACGAGCGCGTGGGGCGCGCGCCCCTGAATGCGGAGCGTGCCGCCGTGGACGCCGCGCGGGTGGTGCTGCGCGCAGAGCGTCGTGCGGTTCCAAGGCTCATCCGGTCCGCCCGCCGATCGGAAGCGGATGTGGTGGCTCTGGAGGTTCCGGCGTGCGGTGCAGCCTGGCACCGTGCAACGGAAGCCGTCGCGCGTGAAGTCGGCGTAGTCGTCGAAGCGGGCGCCCGCTTCGACCCACGTCGTAATGGCGTGGGCGAGAAGTCGCTCGAGGGAGTCCGCGTGGGCAAGCATCGAGAGAAAGAAGGCCGCCACCTCGGGCGGCGCGCGGAACGCAACGACCGCGCGGGTGGGTAAGGCGCCCTCGGCCTCCTCTTCGAGTCGGCGGAGCGTCACCTGCCGCGCGCGCTCGACCCAGGCGCGGGCGCTCTCGAGGTGGGCCGCGCGGGCGAGGACCTGGGCCTGGAAGGCGTGGATCCGGCCCCGGCGGAACGCAATGGCCACCTCCGGTGCGCGGTGCTCGGCGCGGGCGAGGGCCACCAGCCGACGGGCCGTGCGGGCGCAGATTTCGAGTCGCTCCTCGGCGTAGCGCGCCAGGCCCGCGAAGCCGACCTCCGCGAAGAGCCCACGGTCGGCCATCTGTCGCAGGATGCGGCCGGTCTCGAGGTCGAGGGTCTGGAGGAACGCAATGGCCGCGCGCAGGCGCCGGTCGATCTCGCGAGACCCGGCACTCTCGAGCCCCTCGGCGAGCGCCGCGAGCCGGGCGGAAAGCCGGCCCGGCGCAGGAGTCCAGCGCACGCGCGGGAAGGCCTCATCGCGCA
>JAOTUO010000337.1 GCA_029863845.1 Myxococcales bacterium | reverse complement strand
CGGTTTTCGAGATCCCCGTGAAGGGCGTGAAAGTCCGCGTCGTGTTCAGGTGCCCGGTTCCGATCAGGGTCAGGAGCGTTGGATTCGCCGGGTCGGTGAGAAACGTGGTCTGGGTGCCGCCGAGCAATCCGATGGGCCTGAACCGCGTGAGATCGTTGCCCGTGGCGACGTTCACCGTCGCAAAGCCGGTTCCGGTGAAGATCGTCGCGTGATGGAGGCCGTTGGCCAGCGTGACCCGTGCAGAGCCCGTCCAATCCAGCGTCTTCGCCTCGGCCCCGGCCGCCACGGCCAGCGCGATCGTCATCCCGAGCGCGATCGCCGGAAACTTGCGCATGGTCTCCTCCCTTGGACGCAGCCCGCGCCGCGCTGACCGGATTCAGGGCACAAGACACATGCCCAGAAGAGTGTCGTGCAAGCGACATGCCGCTCGGGTTTCCCGAGGGAAACCTTTTAGATTCAAATAGTTACGAACTACAGCGGCCGTCACGCGACCCGCGTTGGGAAGGACTTTTCCATTCGGTGGGAAAGGCCTTTCCGAAACCGGGACCCCCGGCGTAGACTGATCGCGGGTGGGTGCCGGAGGTCTTTCCATGAGCGGTCGATTCCCCGTCCTGCTTTCCCTCCTGGCTGCGGCGATCCTGTCCGGCGCGTGCGGCCCCGCCGCCGAGGTCGGGCCGGAGGGCGAGGCCGCCGTTCAGGCCGCCCCGATCTCCGGCATGTACGAGGTCTCCGGGCTCACGGTCGCGACCCAGACGGGCGACAAGCGCGACATCGCGGGGAAGATCGTCCTCGCCGAGGACGGCGACACCTACACCGCCAAGTTCCATCTGACGACGCTCTTCCCGGTCGGCCCCGAGACGCTTCCGGCGGAGGTGATCGGCAGCGGCACGGGCAGCATCGCAGGCCGCACGCTGGAAGGAACCGCCGCCACCCAGCTCGTGATCGCGATGATCCCGGGCGTGGACCCGGCCTTCGCGTACGTGCCGCGCACGGTGACCAAGCGGCTCGTCTCCACGTCCGTGGGCACGATCGCCGCCGACGGCAGCATGACGATCGAGATCGAGAACCAGCCCGCCGAGGGCGAGGAGTACGTGCCCACCCGAACCACCTTGCGGGGACACCGCGTGTCCGCCGCCGGCCTCGGCGACGTCGATTGAGGCGGCCCGGCCCAGGGCCGTTCGCCCACCCCGTCAGCGCACGTAGCCCAGAGCGCGCAGCCGCCGCGCCGACTCCGGGTCCAGATCGCCGAAGGCCGCCCCAGGCGTGCCGGGCGCGTCCGGCAGCGGAGGAGCGCCGCCCGCGCGTTCCACGAACGCGTCGAGCAGCGCCGCCAGGCGCCGCTCCCGCTCCAGCGACGACGGCGAGCCGGCCAGGTTGCGCCGTTCGCCCGGATCGCTCGACAGGTCGAAGAGCTCGTGGCTCCCGTCCGAGGCGGCGATCAGGCGCCAGTCGCCCACCTGCACCGAGCGCAGCCGGCGCAGGAAGGGCGAAAGCCGCGCCCGGTTCGCCGCGAACTCCTCCGGCGAGAAGAGACCCAGCGCCTGTAGCGGGGTGTAGTACTCGGCGTAGATGGGCGCTTCGCTGGCGTCGCCGGCGTCGGCGAGCAGGTCGCGCCCGGTGGTCGCGCCCGACGGCGGCTCGATGCCGCACTGGGCGAGCAGCGTGGCGAAGAGGTCCACGAGGCTCGCGGGCTCGGGCCGGACCTCCCCGGCGCGCTGCCCGTCGGGCAGCACGACGATCAGCGGGATGCGGACCGTCGTTCCGTACAGACTGAAGACGTGACGGAAGTGACCGTGGTCGCCGATGTTCTCGCCGTGGTCCGACGTGATCACCAGGAGCGTGGCGTCGAGGCGGCCGGACTGCTCGAGTGCGTCCACGAGCGCCCCGACCAGCGCATCGACCCGGGCGACCTCGCCGTCGTACAAGTCGTTCAGCACGGCGAACTCCGCCGGCGGGATCGAGGCCGGATCCAGGTAGTAGCCGACTGCATCGCGCCGGAGAGCGGAGCGGACGGCCTCGGGGCTCGTCCCCGGCGCCAGAAAGCGGGAGCGCTGCGGCTCGGGCGGCGCGTACGGGCCGTGCCCCTCGATGTAGTTCACGAAGACGAAGAACGGCCGGCCGGGCTCGAGGGATTCGAGGAATCGCGTCACGGCGAGCAGATTCGCGTGTCGATCCGGCTCGGGATGGCGCGGGCCGTGCTTCCCCCTCCAGGTCTCGACGAACGCGTCGAAGCCGCGGTCGAGGCCCGTCCCGGGACCGACGAGCGGGTTGTCCGAGGCCGCGAACGTCGCGTAGCCGTGCGCGCCGAGGATCTCGGCCAGCGTCGACGCGCCGGCCTCGAGGCGCGTCCGCTCCTGGGTCGCCCCGTGCTCGATCGGGAACAGTCCGGTGAAGAGCGAAGCGTGGGCGGGGAGCGTCCAGCTCGACGTGGAGAAGGCATTCGAGAAGCGGACGCCGCGCTCGCCCAGGGCGTCGATGTGCGGCGTCGTGGGCCGGTCGTAGCCGTAGCCGGAGAGCCGGTCGGCGCGCACCGTATCGATGACGATGAGAACGACGTTGGGCCGCCCCGCCGGGGTCGCGCTGCACGCCGCGAGCGCGAGCGCGACGGCAGGGGCGACCCGAAGAACGCGGTGCAGGCTGCCCATCGCAGCGATGCTAGTGGGCGCGCCCGGCGCACGACAGGTCTCGCGGCGCCGTCGACGTCGCGCGCGGCGCCGCCGTCACGCCGGCGCCTGCTGCTATGCTGCCGGACAGCGATGCGGTGGACCCCCCCGGCCCGGCTCGATCTCTGCTCCGACGGCTCCCGGCCCGCGCCTCCCGAGGCGATCGAGCGCTCGCAGGGTGGCGTGGGTTGACGGAAGCGCCGCGCAGCGTCCGGAGCGAAGCGACGCCCCCTGCGCTCGCAACGCTCCTCCGATGCCTCGACCTCGAGACCCTGGATCGCGATCTCTTCCTCGGCAACCCGGGCGAGGGCGAAGGGCGGCTGTTCGGCGGCATGGTGGCGGCGCAATCCGTGGTCGCAGCCGGGCGGACCGTCGAGCCCGATCGCCAGCTTCACTCGCTCCACAGCTACTTCCTGCGGCCGGGTCGCCACGGCGTCCCGATCCGCATGGTCGTCGACCGCATCCGCAACGGCCGCACCTTCACCACGCGCCGGGTCCGAGCCCACCAGGCGGGCGAGGCGATCTTCAGCATGTCGGCGAGCTTCGCCCGCCCCGAGGAGGGAATCTCGCACCAGGACCCCATGCCCGAGGCGCCGCCGCCCGAGGGCCTGCCGGAGTGGGAGGAGATTCGGGCCCGCATCCTGGGCGCACCCCGGGCATCGGGGGTCGACACCAGCGCGGTGGAGCTGCGCATGATCGACGCGCCGCCCATGGCGCCCGGCGACAAGAGCCCCGCCTACCAGCGCAGCTGGATGCGGGCGCGCGGCGCGCTTCCGGAGGAGCCGCTCGTCCACACGGCGCTGCTCGTCTTCGCCACCGACCGGACCCTCCTCACGACGGCGGCGCGCCCGCACGGACTGCCCTGGGGTCAGCGCATGAGCGCGAGCCTGGACCACTCCGTGTGGATCCACCGCCCGGTCCGCTTCGACGACTGGCTGCTGTTCGTGAGCGACAGCCCCGTCGCCCACGCGGCGCGGGGTCTGATCTTCGGCGCGCTGTACTACGCCGACGGCACGCGCGTAGCGTCGGTCGCCCAGGAGGGCCTGATCCGAATCCGCCGCGACCCCCAGCCCTAGCGCGGCCGCGACCGGGGCCGAGGGCGATCCCGCAGCGAAATCCAGCGCAGGCCATCCCGACTCGTTAAAGCTGCGACCGGGGCCGAGGGCGATCCCGCAGCGAAATCAAGCGCAGGCCAACAATTTCTTCGCAAGGCGGCGCAGCCGCCGCGCAGTGAGCCGAAGGCGAACGAAGCCCCCAAGGGATTGGCCGAGCCATTCGCGGAGGGATCGCCCTCGGCCCCGGTCGCCGCACCAGCAACCCGCTATCGATCAGCGAACTCGATGCTCTCGATCTCGAAGACCCCGTCCTCGAGGCCGACCCGCTCTTCGAGCCTGTGCTCGCGCACGCGTGCCCCCGCCATCACGTCCTCGCGCACCGCCTCCAGCCGCCCCAGCGTCGCCGCGTTGGCGGCAACGCCGAGCCGCTCCACCTCCCGCCCCATGGAAACCGCCGC
>JAOTUO010000040.1 GCA_029863845.1 Myxococcales bacterium | reverse complement strand
ATGCGACCCGATGGCGGGAGCCTTCATGGGTCTGGTCGAGTGGGTGGACAATGCGCCGGACGGCCATCGCCGTCTGCGCGTGTCCAACCCAGCGACGCTCGACCCGATCGGTGAGTTCGAGGTCGGGACCGCCGCCGACGTTCGCGGGGCGATCGAGCGGGCGCGCAAGGCGCAGGTGGACTGGGGCGCGCTGAGCATCCCCGAGCGCGGGCGCTACCTCGAGCGTGCGGCCCGCATCCTCCAGCAACGCCACGACGAGTTCGTCGACGTCATCGTGGCGGAGACCGGCAAGTCGCGGGTCGAGGCGCTGGCCGGCGAGATCCTCTCGTCCTGCGACGCGCTCCAGTTCTACGCGAAGCGTGCGAAGCACATCCTGGCCGAGCGGACCGTTCCGCTCCACCTGATGAAGACGAAGAAGCTACAGATCTGCTACCGGCCGCTCGGGGTGGTCGGGATCGTCACGCCCTGGAACTTCCCCTTCGTGCTGTCGCTCAACCCGACGGCCCAGGCCCTCGTGGCCGGTAACAGCGTCGTGCTGAAGCCGTCGGAGGTGACGCCCTTCTCGGGGCGCCTGGTGGAGGAGCTGTTCTCGGCGGCCGGCCTGCCCGACGGCGTGTTCAATCTCGTGCTCGGCGACGGCGAGACCGGCGCCGCCCTGGTGGAAGGCGACGTCGACAAGATCTCGTTCACCGGCAGCGTGCGCACGGGGCGTCGGGTGGCCGAGGCCTGCGGGGGCCGGCTCGTCCCCTGCACGCTCGAGCTGGGCGGAAAGGACCCCATGATCGTCTGCGCCGACGCCGATCTGACGCGAGCGGCGCGGGGCGCCGTCTTTGGGGCCTTCGTCAACTCGGGGCAGGTCTGCACCTCCGCGGAGCGCGTCTACGTGATGGACGAGGTCGCCGACGAGTTCACCCGTCGGGTCGTCGAGGAGACGGCGGCGCTGCGCCAGGGCACGAGCGGGGAGTTCGACATCGGATCGATCACCTGGCCTCCGCAGGTGGAGGTGATCGAGTCGCACGTCCGCGACGCGATCGACAAGGGCGCGCGGGTCCTGGCCGGCGGCCGGCGGAATCCGAGCTACGAGGGCTACTTCTACGAGCCCACCATCCTCACCGACGTCACCCACGACATGCAGATCATGCGCGAAGAGACCTTCGGACCCGTGCTGCCGATCATGCGCGTGCGGGACGAGTCGGAGGCTCTCCGCCTCGCCAACGACTCGCACTATGGGCTCAACGCGAGCGTGTGGACCCGGAACAAGCGCAGGGGCAAGGCCCTCGCCCGGTCGATCCGATCCGGCAGCGCCGTGGTGAACGACTGCATGGTTACCTACGGCGTCACCGAGTCGCCGTTCGGCGGGCTGAAGGAAAGCGGAATCGGAAAGGTCAACGGCGAGATTGGCCTGCGGAGCTACTGCGACGCCCAGTCGATCGTGATCGATCGCTTCGGGGGGAAGAGGGAGTTCCTGTGGTATCCCCATTCCGCTCGAAAGTTGAAGCGGGTCAAGCGTATGATGGCGGCCCTGTGGGGAACCTCGCTCGGACGTTGGCTGTCGTGAGTCGGGTCGGGGGACGATCGTGAATGCGGAGAACGGGATGATCTCGACGATCCTTGTGGCGACGGATGGATCCGAGGCGGCTGTCGTCGCCGAGAACTATGCCGTGAGTCTCGCCGCGCGGCTGCGGGCGCGACTCCTCGGCATCTCGGTGGCGGAGGATCGCATGACCCGCGGCATCCAGGAGGACGGGCTGGGTGTGTCGCCGCCGTCGCTCGACGCCCTGGCGGCTTACCTCAAGAGCCGCGCGGAGGCCGCGTGCCGCCGCCTGGCCGAACGCGCCCGTGCCGAGGGAATGGAGGTCTCCTGCGAGACCACCCAGGGCATCGCCGACGATCGCATCGTCGCCCGGGGCCAGCAGGCGGACCTGATCGTGCTGGGCCGGGACGGCCAGCACGCGGGCTTCCGGACGGGCCTGATCGGCTCGACCGTCAGCGGCGTGGTCCACAAGACCGCGAAGTCCGCGCTGGTGGTGCCCGGCGGCGCCCAGCTCGCCGGACCCCTGGTGCTCGCCTTCGACGGCTCGCCCGGATCGCGCATCGCCGCCCGGGTCGCGGTCCACCTCGCCACCCGGATGGGGGAGCCCATCCACGTCTTCGTGGATTCCAAGGACAAGGGCCGCGCCGTCGCCCGCTTCGACGAGGTGCGCGGCATCGTCGGCTCGCTCCCCGTACCCGTCCGCGAGATCTCCTCGACGCTGGGCCGCCCGGACGTGAAGATCGTCGACTCGGCGCGGGAGGTGCGCGCCGGCCTGATCGTGATGGGTGCCTACGGGCGCAACCGCATCACCGAGTACTTCCTCGGCAGCAATTCGGCGGCGGTGATGCGGACCTCGCCGATCGCGGTCCTCGTCGCGCGCTGAGCCGAGAACCTCCGGGACCGGGACGGATGGACGTCTCCCAGGCGCCCCTGTCGGAGCTTCGGCGGCGCTGCGCCGCCGCCGGCTCCGACCGGAGCGCACGGCGCCTCGTGGTGGCGCTGCGCGGCGACGGGCGCCACGGGGCGCGCGCGCTGGCCGAGGCGCTCGAGCGCCGGCTGCAGCGCCGACGCAGCGAGGGGCTGCGCGTCGCGCGGTTGTTCGCTCGCCGGCGTCGGCTGCGCGCGCAGGGGGCGCGCTTCGTCGCCGGCGTCGACGAGGTGGGCGTCGGTCCTCTCGCGGGACCGGTCGTGGCGGCAGCGGTCGTGCTCCCGGATCGCGTCGACCTGCCCGGCCTGAACGATTCCAAACGACTGACGCACGCGGCGCGGGAGCGCCTGGCGGCGCGCATCCGCGAGCAGGCCGTGGCCGTGGCGGTCGCGGAGGTCTCCCGCGCCGAGATCGACCGGCTCGACATCCGGCGGGCGAGCCTCGAGGCGATGCGTCGCGCCGTCGAGGCCCTGGCCGTGCCGCCGGACCACGTTCTCGTGGACGCGCACACGATTCCCGGTATCGCCGCGCCGCAGACGGGGCTGATCCACGGCGACGCCAGCGACGGCTCCATCGCCGCCGCCTCGATCGTCGCGAAGGTGCACCGCGACAGGCTCATGCAGCGACTGCACGCGCGCTACCCGGAGTACGGCTTCGGCCGGCACATGGGCTACCCGACCCGCCAGCACCTCGACGCGCTGCGCCGCTTCGGCCCCTCGCCGGCGCACCGTCGCTCCTTCGCACCCGTCGCGCAGCTCGACGGGGGACGGCGTTGATCGCGGCGGCTGCGAGCGGACCTCGGGTCGCCGCGCCCGAGGACTTTCGGGTGGACGAGGTGCCGCTGTACGCGCCGGCGGGCGAGGGCGCGCACACCTTCCTCCTGGTCGAGAAGCGCCTGCGCAGCACCGACGACGTGGCCCGGGCGCTCGCGCGCGCCGCCGGCGTCCGCGCGCGCGACGTCGGCTACGCGGGCCGCAAGGACCGGGTCGCCGTGACGACGCAGTGGTTCTCGGTTCCGGGGATCGCGCCGGACCGCGCGCTCGACCTCGCCCTGCCCGGAGCGCGTGTCCTCGAAGCCGCGCGACACCCGCACAAGCTGCGCACCGGGCACCTGCGCGGGAACCGCTTCCGGATCGCCGTGCGCATCGGCGACGCCGCAGCGGTCGCCGCCGCGGAGGCGGCCCTCGCGCGCCTCGAGCGCGCCGGCATGCCCAACCGCTTCGGAGCCCAGCGCTTCGGGCGCGATGGCGCGAACGTCGAGCGCGCCCAGGCGCTGCTCGCCGGCGATGCGGCGCCGGGCGACCGGCGCCGGGCGCGCTTCCTGCTGTCCGCGCTCCAGGCCGCAGTCTTCAACGACGTCCTCGCCGAACGCGCGTCGCGCTGGAATCGCGTCGAGCGCGGCGACGTCGCCGTCGTCCACGCTTCCGGCGGCCTGTTCCGCGTGGACGACCCGGACGCCGAGACGGCCCGGGCCGACGCCTTCGAGATCAGCCCCACCGGCCCCATTTTCGGCACGCGCGTGCTGGCCCCCGCCGGCGACGTGGCCGCCCGCGAGGGCGCGGTGCTCGCCCGCTACGGGATCGATCCGGGCGACCTGCGGGCGCCGCGCGGGATCCGACTGCGGGGCGCCCGTCGCGCGCTGCGCGTGCGGCCGCAGGCGGCGAGCGTCGGGCGCATCGAAGGCGGACTGGAGCTTGGCTTCACGCTCCCCGCCGGCAGCTACGCCACGGTCCTGCTGCACGAGGTGCTGGGGGCGCCGGCCCGGCGCGACGGATCGGATGACAGCGTCTTGCGGTCGGGTGTATCCTGACGCTGCAGGGAGGGTCTGATGAATATCGCCAACGATGTGACCGAGCTGATCGGTCGAACGCCGCTCGTGCGGCTCCATCGCGTCGTCGCCGACGTGAAGCCGCAGATCGTCGCCAAGCTCGAGAGCCAGAACCCGGCGAGCAGCGTCAAGGACCGCATCGGCCTCGCGATGATCGAGGCCGCCGAGCGCGACGGTGCGATCACGCCGGGCGAGACGGTGATCGTGGAGCCGACGAGCGGCAACACCGGGATCGCCCTGGCCTTCGTCGCGGCGGTGAAGGGCTACGCGTGCGTGCTGACCATGCCCGAGTCGATGAGCCCCGAACGCCGCGTCGTGCTGCGGGCGTTCGGCGCCAAGCTGGTCCTGACCGATCCGGCGAAGGGGATGCCCGGCGCCATCGAGCGGGCGAACCAGCTCGTGAACGAGCTTCCCAACGCCTTCATGCCGCAGCAGTTCCGGAATCCCGCCAATCCCGAGATCCACCGCAAGACCACGGCCGAGGAGATCTGGAAGGACACGGACGGTCAGGTGGACGCGCTGGTCGCGGGGGTGGGCACCGGCGGCACCGTGACGGGCGTGGCTCAGGTGATCAAGCCGCGCAAGCCCTCCTTCCGCGCCGTCGCGGTGGAGCCAGCCGACAGCCCGGTCCTGTCCGGCGGGTCGCCCGGCAAGCACGTGATCCAGGGCATCGGCGCGGGCTTCGTGCCCGAGGTGCTCGAAACCGATCTACTCGACGCGATCGTCCGGGTGGGCAACGACGACGCCCTCGAGATGGCGCGCCGTCTGGCGCGGGAGGAGGGCCTCCTGTGCGGAATCTCCTCGGGCGCCGCGGTGAGCGCCGCGGTCGAATACGCGAAAGGGGAGGGGAGCGAACTCGGCCTGATCGTCGTGATCCTTCCGAGCTTCGGCGAGCGCTACATCCAGACCAAGCTGTTCGAGCCCTATCGTTACGAAGGCAGCGACGACCTCGGCGCCTGAATCCGGATTCCGCTCCGGCGCTGCGGCCGGCGCGTGTCATCCGCGGGGCTCACTCAGGCTTCTGAGCAGTCGGCCGATCAATGACCTACAGTCATATTGCGGCTGCTGCCGGACGGGGGGATGAAAGGCGATGGGCGACAACCTCGAAGTGCGGATTCGATCGATCGTTGCGGAGCAACTCGGCTGCGACCAGGGCGAGGTCACGGCCAACGCCAGCATCCTCGACGACCTCGGGGCCGACTCGCTCGACGTGGTCGAGCTGGTCATGGCCATCGAAGAGGCCTTCGACATCGAGGTTCCCGACGAGGACGTCGAGACGCTCCGCACGATCAGCGACATGGAGCGCTACGTCGGCGAGCGCGCCATCTAGGAGCGGGTGGCCCCGGGCAGGACGCGGGCGCGGATTCCGAGGGCGGTCGTCACCAGTGCCGCGAGCCCGGCCATCCACAAGCGCGACTGGACCGCCTCCTTCGCGGCCCGTGCTGCGGCCTCCTGCTGCTCGGGTCCCGGCGGCACATCGTTGGCGACCTCGATCAGGGCGGGAGCCGCGATCAGCAGGCAGTAGAGCACGAAGAACGCCACGAGATAGAGCAGGCCGAGCGTGAAGCGCGGCTGGAATGTCGTGCGTGGCCGCCGGCCCGGGTAGGGGGGCTGCGTTGACATCGGGGGTCGAGCGTACGCAGGGCCGCCGTCCCGGTCAACCGGGTTCGGACGGGGTACCCTCCGCCGCCGACGTGTCCGCGCAAGCGCCGCGCTCCTCCCCGCCCCGCGTCGTCCTCGTCGACGGCAGCAACTCGCTCTACCGCGCCTTCTTCGCGATCCCGAACCTGCGCGCGCCCGACGGCACGCCGACCAACGCGGCCTACGGCTTCGTCAACATGCTGCTCAAGGTCGTCCGGGAGGAGCGGCCCGACTACGTCGTCGTCGTCCTGGATGCCCGTGGCAAGACCTTCCGGCACCGCATCTACGGCGACTACAAGGCCACGCGCGACGCGCAGCCGGAGGATCTCTCCGCGCAGTTCCCCATCGTGCGCGAGCTGCTCGACGCATACCGGATCCCGGTCGTTGCGGTGGAGGACTTCGAGGCCGACGACGTGATCGCGACGCTGGTGGCGGGCGCGCCGGAGGACGCGCAGATCGCGATCGTCTCCACCGACAAGGATCTGATGCAGCTCGTCGACGACCGCGTCTGCGTGCTCGACGGGATGAAGGACCGCCGCTACGGGCCCGCGGAGGTCGAGGCGCGATTCGGCGTGCCGCCGGACCGCGTGCTCGACCTGCGCGCCCTCGTCGGCGACCCGAGCGACAACATCCCCGGTGTGAAGGGGATCGGCGAGAAGGGCGCGGCCCAGCTGATTCGGGAGTGGGGCGACCTGGAGACCGTGATCGAACACGGCGCCGAGATCGGCGCGAAGCGCGCGCGCGACGCGATCGTTTCCCAGAGCGAGACGGCGCGGCTGTCGAAGCGGCTCGCCACCCTCCGCGCGGACGTGCCCCTCGACCTGGGCTTCGAGGACCTGCGACGGCGCGAGCCGGACCGGGCGAAGCTCCAGGAGCTCTTCGAGCGCCTCGGCTTTACGCGGCTGCTGGAGGCGCTGCGTGCAGAGGGCGAGTCCGAGGGGTCGCAGGCGACGGACGCGTCTCCGGAGCTGCGGGTGGTGCGCAGTCCGGAGGAGCTGGACGCGCTCGTGCGGGCGCTTCGGCAGCTTCCCTGCATTCCGCTGCTCAGCGTCGCGAGCGTCGCCGGTCCGCTCGCGGGCGAGCCCGTCGCCGTCGCGGTGGCGCTCGCGTCGGAGGTCGCCGCCTATGTGCCGATCGCGGCGGCCGGCGCCCCGGCGCCCGCACTGGCGATTGACACCGTCGTCGAGCGGCTGCGGCCCCTCCTCGGCTCGCCGGGCGCGGTCGCCTGGATCGGACGCGACGTCAAGGGCACGCAGCGCTTCTTCGCCGAGCACGGCTGCGAGCTCGCCGTCCCGCACTTCGACGTCGAGATCGCGGGGCATCTGGTCGACGCCGCCAGCGGGTGGACGCTGGCGGCGCTCGCCGCCCGCCTGCTCGGCACCCGGCTGCGCACCTGGGAGGAGCTGGCGGGCCGCGGCGCGAAGGCGAAGGCGGCCTCGGAGCTGCCGCTGGAGGAGGTTGCGGCGTGGGCGGGCGGCGAGGCCTGCGCGGTTCGCGCCCTGCACGCTCCCCTCGCGAAGCGGCTGGAAGAGGACGGTCTGCTCGAGCTCTTCGAGCAGGTCGAGCTGCCGCTCACCCGGGTGCTCTGCCGCATGGAGCGGACGGGTGTGCGCATCGACGAGGCGAAGCTCGAGGAGCTTTCCCGCGAGTACCGGGACCAGCTCGAGTGGATCGAGTCCGAGATCTACGCCCTCGCCGGCGAGCGTTTCCTCGTTTCGTCGCCGAAGCAGCTCCAGCGCATCCTCTTCGAGAAGCTCGGCCTCCCGGTGATCAAGAAGACGAAGACCGGCTACTCCACCGACGAGAACGTCCTCGAGCAGCTCGCGCTGCAGCACGAGCTCCCCCTCCGCATCCTCGCCTACCGCCGGCTGGCCAAGCTCAAGAACACCTACGTCGACGCGTTGCCGCCGCTCGTGAACGAGAAGACCGGGCGCGTCCACCCGACCTTCCACCAGCTCGGCGCTGCGACGGGCCGGCTCTCGGCGGCGAATCCGAACGTCCAGAACATCCCGATCCGATCGGACGAAGGCGTCCGGATCCGCGAGGCCTTCATCGCCTCGGAGGGCCACAGCCTGTTGTCGGCCGACTACTCCCAGGTCGAGCTGCGCATCCTCGCGCACTATTCCGGGGACGAGAGCCTGATCGAGGCGTTCCGCTGCGGCGAAGACATCCATCGGCGCACGGCCGCGGAGGTGGCCGGCATCGATCCCAACGACGTGACGCCGGAGCAGCGCGCCCGGGCCAAGGCCGTCAACTTCGGCATCATCTACGGGTCGTCGGCGTTCGGACTGGCGCGCCAGCTCGGGATCGCGGCCGGAGAGGCCCAGGAGACCATCGACGCCTACTTCGCGCACTACCGGGGCGTCCGGCGCTTCCTCGATGCCACGATCTCGGAGGCCCGCGAGCGGGGCTGGGTGAAGACCCTGCTCGGCCGGCGCCGTTACCTCCCCGACCTCCGGTCGCGCAATCGCGTGCTGCGCAGCGCGGCCGATCGCATGGCGGTCAACAGCGTCGTCCAGGGAACCGCGGCCGACCTGATCAAGAAGGCGATGGTCGAGATCGACGCGGCCCTCGAGGCCGGGGGCTTCACCGCGCGCATGATCCTGCAGGTTCACGACGAGCTCGTCTTCGAGGCGCCCGAGTCGGAGCTCGAGTCGCTGGAGGCGATGGTGCGCGAGCGGATGGAGGGCGTCCTGCCGCTGCGCGTGCCGCTGGTCGTGGACGTGGGCGTGGGCCGCAACTGGCGCGAGGCCCATTGATGCGGGAGGTTCCCGCGCATCCGGCCGGGGGAAGGCCGGGCGAATAGAGGCCGCGTCGGCTGCGTCCAAATCAGCGGAGACGCGAGCCCGGAGGTCGGGACCCCATGGGCGACGCAAGCCGGTCGGCGGCCGAGTCCACGGGTCCGTCCGAATCCGAGATCATCGCGCGCGCAAAGAGCGGCGATCACGAGGCCTTTCGGCTGCTGGTCGAGCGCTACCAGGGCCGCGCCTACCGCCTGGCCCTGAGGATCATGGGGGATGAAGAGCTGGCCCGGGACATCGTCCAGGAGGCTTTTCTAAAGGCGTATAGCTCGCTCGGCCGCTTCGAGGGCCGCTCGAAGTTCTACACCTGGTTGTACCGGCTCGTGTTCAATCTGTGCATCGACACCAAGCGCCGCGACCGCTCGGCCGGACACGTCGAGTGGTCCGAGGAGCAGTCGCTCGAGGCGGTGCCCGAGGCCGGCGCCCTGGGTTTCGGCGATCCCGCCGACGCCACGCCGTCGCGGGAGCTGGAGCGCAAGGAGCTTCGCGAGCTGATGGTGCAGGCGATCGGAGCGCTGCCGGACGATGCGCGGCGTACCCTGTTGCTCCGCGAGGTCGATGGTCTCAGCTACGCCGAGATCGCCAAGAGCCTCGGGGTTCCCAAAGGCACGGTCATGAGCCGCCTGCACTACGCGCGCCGACGGGTGCGGGCGGCGTTGCTGGAGACGGGTGCCGTGGGTCACGTCCCCGGTCGGGGCAGTGCGGAGGGAGCGGCATGAGCTTCGCCAGGGGCGAGCAGACGCTGCACGCCTACCACGACCGCGAGCTGCGGGGCTTCGCCCGTTGGCGCTTCGAGCGCCGCCTCGCCCGCTCTCGGGAGCTGCGACGCGAGCTGGAGGCCCTGGCGCTGATGCGCGAGCTCCTGCGCGAGGGCGAGTCGCGGGAGCGGACGCCGGACCTGTGGGAGGGGATCGCCCGGCGGCTGCCGGCCCCGGGTGCGCGACCGGCCCGGACGGAGGTCCGGGAGGGCCTCGCCCCGCTCGCGTGGCTGCTGCGGCCGCTCGCGACCGCGGCGGTCGCGGCGGCCGCGGCGGCCGCGCTGGTGTTTGCACTGCTCTCCGGCGACAATGCGGCCACGGGCGTCGTAAGGTGGATCGACAGCGGCGACCGCAACGTGATGGTGCTCGAGGGCGGCGAAGAGGTCACCATCATCTGGGTGCTCGGCGACGTCTCACAGCCGCCGCGCGAGGGAGGTACGGGTGACAGGGCTTGAACGGGCGCTGGCGGCGGCAGCCGTCGTACTGCTGCTCGCCGCGGGTCCGACCTCCGCGCAGAACGCCGGGCGCGTCGAGATCGACGTGATGATCAGCCACATCTCCAATCGACCCGGAGACATCGATCCGGCGGGTCGCAAGCTCGACCGAGAGCTGCGCGATCAGTTCCGCTACGAGAGCCTGCGCGTCCTCGAGAGCCGGCGGCTCTCGCTGCGGCTCGACGAGGTGGGCAGCGTCGACCTGCCCAACGGCAAGCCCCTGCGCGTTCGACCCCTGCAGGTGGGCGAACGCGGCGTGCTCGTGGCGGTCGCCATCGAGGGCACGCTCCAGACCGACCTGCGCATTCGCAACGGCCATCTCGTCGTGATCGGGGCCGAGCCCTACGAGGACGGCCGGCTCGTCATCAGCCTCGAACCCCACTTCTGAGAACGCCCCCCCCCCTCCCGGGGGGGGGATTCTGTCCGGGACGGACTTTCTCACCAATTCCGTGACACCTTTTCGGGGTGGCACCCACTTCAGTCTTAGAAAGCCAAATATCCCCTTCCCAGGGAGGCCCGGAGTTGCTTGTCAGCTTCGGGCCGTCCCCTTTGGACTCACGGGCACCTGGGGGATGGGGGGCCGAGGCGCGGCGGACGGGAGCGGGGAAGGACGGGCCTCTACCCCAAGGGGGCGAACAGGTTCAGGCTGAAGCGCTCGCGCGGGTCGAGCCAGCGATCGGCAACCCGCATGTCCGTGGCGGCGGCGAGGCCGTCGATCTCCTCCAGTGAGTACTTGAACGCGTTCTCGATGTGGATGCCTTCGCCCTCGGCGAATTCGACCTCGAGACCGAGAGCATCGATCGTCACCCGCTGGGCGCGCCGGCTCACCAGCGCGATCTCGATCCGGCCCTCGTCCACGGCATACGTGGCCCGGTGCCGGAAGGCGTCCGGGTCGAAGCGGCCGCCGAGCTCGCGGTTGACGCGCTCGAGCAGATTGAGACTGAAGCGCGCCGTGACGCCTCCGCGATCGTCGTAGGCCTGCTCGAGCACCCGCCGGTCCTTGCGCAGGTCGATTCCGATGAGCAGGCGGTCGCGGCTCGCCATCGCGGCCCGGATGCCGCGGACGAAGCTCTCCGCCTCCGCACGGTCGAGGTTTCCCAGGTTCGAGCCGAGCCAGGCGATCAGCTTCGAACGACCCGTTTCGGCCCGTACGTGACGCAGGCCGGTCCGGTACTCGCTGGCGATGGCGCGGATCTCGAGGGGCGGGTACTGCTCGAGCAGCTCGACGGCGCTCGCCTCGAGCATGCCGCGCGAGATGTCGACGGGCACGTATCGCAGGGCGCCGTGTCGGCGCAGGAACGCTTCGATCAGCGATCGCGTCTTCGCGGAGTTGCCGCTCCCGAGCTCGGCCAGCGTGATGCGCGCCGGGAAATGCTCAGCGATCGCGTCCGACCGCGCCTCGAGGATCTCGCGCTCGGCCCCGGTGACGTAGTACTCCGGGGTCTCGCAGATCTCCTCGAAGAGCTTCGATCCCTGCGCGTCGTAGAGGAACCGGTAGGGGATGCGCTTGGGCGTGGCCGTGAGGCCCCGCTCCACCTCCGCGGCGAAGGTCGCGCCCTCGGCCGCCTCGGCCTCGATGAGCGAGTAGCGCGGGATTTGCTCGGAGCGTTGCACGTGGACCTCGCGCCGCGACCGTCGAGACATCCCCGAGGGCCCGGGTCAAGGGGCCAAAGCATGCGGTCCCCCGCTCGTGCGTGCAACCTCAGATCGGCGGTCCCGGTGCCCGGTGCGTTGGAATTCACCCGTCCGGGCGCCTTGCTTTCTCGGCCGCGGGGCATCTGCCATGCTCCCGCGCGTGCGCAGCCGGGAGAGAATGCTCGTCGTCGCTCTCGCCGCCGTGGCGGCGCTCCGCGTCTTCGTCTTCGCGGCGGCCTTTCCCTTCTTCTCTCCCATCGACGAGCACCGACACGTCGATGCGGTGCTCAAGTACGCGCGCGGTTACGTGCCCCGGCCCGACAGCGACGCCTACGAGGCGGACACGGCGACCTTTCTCGGGCTGTACGGGTCGCCGGAGTACATCCTGCGCCCCTGGCAGCGCGAGGAGGGAGCGCCACCGCCGCCCTGGAAGCGAAGCTCGGAGGGGATGCTCCAGAAGCTCGAGGACAGCCGCGACTTCCTCGCTCGACGGCACAACCTCGAGGCCTACCAGCCGCCGGTGTACTACGCGCTCGCGGGCGCCTGGTACAACCTGGGCCGGCTGCTCGGCCTCGAGGGCGGCCCTCTCCTCTACTGGCTGCGCGGCTTGAACGTCCTCGCGGTCTTCCTGCTCGTGATCGTCACCCACGGCCTGCTGCGGGAAGCGCTTCCCGGGAATGCCACGGTCCGGCTCGGGGTCCCGATTCTGCTCACGGTCTTTCCGCAGGACGCCTTCTACTACGTGACTCAGGACGCCCTCTCGCCCCTGCTCTTCAGCGCGGGGTTCTTCCTGGCGCTGCGTCTGGCCCGTCGGCCGCAGGACGGAGTGGGGGCGTACGCCGCCGCGGGGCTGCTCGCCGCCGCGGCGCTGCTCACGAAGTACACGAACCTGGCACTGCCCGTCGTGTACGCACTCTGCACAGCGCACGCGCTGGCCCACCGCCCGGAGGCGCGCAGCGTGCGCGGTGAAGGCGGCCGCTGGATCGTGCTGTGGCTGCTGCTCCTGGTTCCCGTCGGCTTCTGGCTCGCCCGCAACCAGATGCTCTTCGATGACTGGCTGGGAACCTCGCTCAAGATCGAGCGGATGGGCTGGGGACGGAAGTCCCTGTCCGAGGTCTGGGATCACCCGATCTTCACGCCCTCGGGCTTCGCGACCTTCGTCACCGATCTGATCCCCCGGTTCTGGCGGGGGCAGCTCGCGTGGTACCGCACCACCCTGGCGTGGGAGGGGGCCGACCGCTTCTACACGGCGTCGTCGCTCGTGTTCCTGCTCGCCGCCGGCCTAGGGCTGCTGCGACGCGGGGATCGGCAGGCCGCGCCGCTCCTGGAGGGCATGAGCTGGGCCGCGCTGCTCACTTCGGTCGCGTGTCTGGCCGCGCTGTCGCTGCCGTTCGTGTTCGGGGAGAAGACCGACCCCTCCCAGGCGAAGCCCTACTTCTCGCACGGGCGGCTCATCTCGGGGGTGATCGTGCCCTTCCTCGTCCTGTATCTGCGCGGCATCCAGGTGGCGTGTGCGCGGCTGCCCGGTCGCGCCGCCGGGGCGGCGGCGTGGGGCTGCGTCGGCGCCGTCGTGCTCGTCGTCGCCGTCTCGGAGATCGCCATCCACCGCGAGATCTTCCTCAGCGCCTACAACGGGTATCACCTACCCTGACCCGCTCGATGCCCGAGCGGATGTCCACGGCGCGTCGGATCGTCTACGGGCTCGGACCCGGCATGGATCGTTTCGGCCTCGGGAGGCTCGCGTTCGGCGGTGGCGCCGCGTCCCTGGCGCTGGGCTGCGCGCTGCTCGCCGGCCTGAAGCTCTGGCTCGTGGCCGACGACGAGGTGGTGGCCCGGGCGATTCCGCACGATCACCAGCGCTACGCCGAGATGGCCTTCGAGGTGGTCCACGGTCGCTGGTTCGGGGCGTACGGCCCCATGACGCTGATCCGCGAGCCCGCGTACCCGCTCTGGGTGGCGGGGGTGCACGTGACGGGCGTCCCGCTGCGGCTTGCCGCCGAGGTCCTGCTGGCCGCCGCGGCGGCGCTCTTCGTCGCCGCGCTGCGGGGGGCGGGCGTGCCCGCGGCGCTGGCGCTCGCGTGCTTCGGCCTCCTCGTGCTCCAGCCCCACAGCTTCCTGGTGAACCGCGAGCTGCTCGCGGCCGGCTTCTATCTGCCCGTGCTGCTGGTCGCGCTGAGCGGACTCCTGATCGCCGCGCGCGCCGCGAGCCCTCGGCGGCGCGCCCTCCACGCCGCCTGGGCGGGGCTGGCCCTCGGCGTGCTGTGGACCACGCGCCCGGAGAAGCCGCTCGTGGCCGCGGTGATCCTGGCGTTCGTACTGCTCGATCTCGCCAGGCGGCGCGGGGGCGCTGCGCCCTGGCGGCGCGCGGCCGGCCCGGCGCTGGTGCCGCTGGTCGGCGCGGTCCTGGGCATCGGAGCGGTGGTGACGGGCTTCGGCACCCTGAACGCGCGACACTACGGATTGTTCCTCACCTCGGACCTCTCGGCCCCGGGCTTCGTGGCCGCCAACGCCGCGCTGCTCGGCATCGAGCACGACGCTCCGCGGCGCTTCGTGCTGGTGCCCCGCGACGCGCGCGAGCGCGCCTACGCGGCGAGCCCGGCCTTCCGCGAGCTGCGTGCCCAGCTGGAGGGGCCCGGCTGGGGCCGCAACGTCGGCTGCCGTCTGCTTCGGGTGTGCGACGACTTCGCCGGGGCGTGGTTCATGTGGACGCTGCGCGAGGCGGCGGCGCAGACGGGGCACATGGAATCCGCGCCGCAGGCCGACGCCTTCTTCCAGCGGATCGCCGACGAGATCGCCGGGGCCCGCGCCCGCGGCGAGCTCCCGGCGGCGCGCGCGACCCTGCCACTGCTCCACCCCTACCCCGAGACCTACCTCGCTTATCTGGGCAGCTCCTTCCGGCGCATCGCCCGGCGCATCGCGATGCCCGGAGACGCCCCCGACTGGGAGCTGCCGCGCGACGACCCCTCGACGCCCGCGTCGGTGGTGCGGCTCTTCGATGAGGTCGCCAATCGCCGCACGCAGCTCAGCGCGGCGCGCACCGTCGTCATCGAGGGCTGGGCTTCGGCCGCGGGCGACGCCATCGAGCGGGTTTCCCTGCTGCGGCCGGAGTGGCGCGGCGCACGGCCCGCCAGCGCGCCGCTCCGATCCGAGGTGATTGGCGCGCTCGCGCCTCCCGACGGCCCACGCGAGCGGCTGCGCTTTCGCTTCGAGGTCGCCAAGGAAACCGGCGCCTTCCGCACGCTGGAGCCGACGATCGCCGTCGCGCGCGAGTCCGGCGCGACGACGGAGCTGCCGCTGCCGCCGGTGGGTCGTTCCGCCGAGCGCGACGGAGTCCGGATCGTGGTGGACGCGATCGACGAAGGCGAAGGCGGGCGCGCCGCGCGCCGTGGGGTGCGGTGGGCGCTCTGGCGCGCCCACGCGCTGGGGGTCCGGGTGCTGACGCCCCTGGGCGCCCTGGCTGCCCTGGTGCTGCTGCTGCCGCCCTGGCGCGGGCGCAGGGTCGACCTCGTCGTCGAGGCGCTGGGCCTAACGGCCGTCGTCGTGGCCGGCCGCGTCGCCATGCTCACGATCGTCAACGCGTCCTCGCTTCCCGCCTGGAGCAGCCGCTACGTCTACCCGGTCGTCTCGCTCTACAGCTGCACGCTGCTGCTCCTGGTCTTCGCAGCGCTGCGTCGCTGGCGGCTCCGCGCTGCGGGGGATCCGGGCTAGACTGCTCGCTCCCGCGTCCTGGCGTGGCGGCGTCGACGGCGGCGGGGAGGGCGATCCGTGGCCGATGAGCGCAGCGCGGTCCTGGTGGGCGCGGCCCAGCTCACGCAGCGCGACGCGGACCCGCACGAGGCCCCGGGTCCCCTGGCCATGCTGGCGCAGGTGGCCCGCGAGGCGGCCGAGGACGCCGGCGCCGGCGACAGCGCGCTGCGCGCGCTCGACACCCTGGGCGTGGTCCAGGTGGTGGGGTGGGGGGCGCGGAACGGGCCGCGGCTGCTGGCCGAGGCGCTCGCGGCGAAGCCCGCGCGCGAGCTCGTGACGGCGATCGGCGGGGAGTTGCCCGTCACTCTCGTCAACCACATCGCGCAACGGATCGCCGACGGCGAGGTGCGCGTGGCGCTGGTGGCGGGCTGCAACAATCTTCGGACGCTTCGGCTTGCGCGCGAGACCGGCATCCGGCCGGACTGGGAGCGCGGAGGGAGCGGCGAGCCCGAGCTCTTCGGCGAGGAAAAGCCGGGAAGCTCGCCGCGCGAGCTGGCCTACGGGCTGAACGCTCCCGCGTTCGTGTATCCCGTCTTCGAGAACGCCCTGCGCGCGCGGCGGGGGCTCGACCTCGAGACCCATCGCCGACGCATCGGCGCGCTCATGAGCCGCTTCAGCGAGGTGGCGGCCCGCAATCCCTACGCCTGGTTCCCGGTCGCGCGCAGCGCCGAGGAGATCGCCCGGCCCACCCCGCAGAACCGGATGATCGCGTTCCCCTACACCAAGTACATGAACGCGGTGATCGAGACCGACCAGGCGGCGGCGGTGTTGATGATGTCCGCGGCTGCGGCTCGCTCCCTGGGCGTACCCGAGGAGAAGTGGGTCCACTGGTGGGCCGGCGCGCACGGGCAGGAGGAGGCGTGGTTCCCGAGCGAGCGGCCCGACTTCGCCGAGTGTCGGTCGCTGGGCGACACCGTGGGCCGCGCTCTCGCCGGGGCCGGCGTCGCGCTGGAGGCGATCGATCACGTGGACCTCTACAGCTGCTTCCCGGTGGCGGTCGAGATGGCCTGCGAGATGATCGGCCTCGACGAGGACGACCCGCGCGGCCTCACCGTGACCGGGGGGCTTCCCTACGCGGGGGGGCCGACCAACAACTACACGCTCCACGCGCTGGCGACGATGATGGAGCGGCTGCGCGCCCGGCCCGGCTCGAAGGGGCTCGTGACCGGAAACGGCTGGTACCTGACGAAGCACTCCGCCTGCGTCGCCTCCACGGCGCCTCCGGGGGGGCGGGCCCGCCGGGCCGCTCCGCCCCCGGTCGGTGTGCGTCGCGCTCCCGAGCCGCCGGCCGAGGAGGTCCGCGGGCGCGGCACGCTGGAGGCGTACACCGTTCGTTACGAGCGCGACGGCGCCCCGAAGCAAGGCATCGTGCTCGGGCGCATGGACGACGGGCGGCGCTTCCTGGCCAACACCCCGGACGATCGCGCGCTGCTGGAGTCGTTCGCCGCCGTGGAGGGGGTGGGTCGCGAGGGCCGCCTGTCGACGGCCGACGGCCACCACGTCTTCGATCCCGCCTGATCGCTGCGGGCGGAGGGGACAAGGAGAAGAGCCATGCCCGAGTTCTGCCAGGTGGAGCGCGACGGACGCATTCTCACCGTGACGATGGACCGCCCCGAGGTGATGAACGCCCTCCATCCCCCCGCCAACTTCGAGCTCGAGAAGGTCTTCGACGAGTTCGCCGCGGAGCCGGACCTCTGGGTCGCCATCCTCACCGGCGCCGGCGATCGCGCGTTCAGTGCGGGCAACGACCTCAAGCACCAGGCGTCGGTGGGCGCCGGCATCAAGCTGGCGGCGACGGGCTTCGCGGGCCTCACCTCGCGCTTCGACAACCCCAAGCCCGTGATCGCGGCGGTCAATGGGCTGGCCCTGGGCGGCGGCTTCGAGATCGCGCTGGCCTGCGACCTGGTGATCGCGTCGGAGAACGCGAGCTTCGGTCTCCCGGAGCCGCGCGTGGGGCTCGCGGCGCTGGGGGGCGGCATGCACCGGCTGCCGCGGCAGATCCCGCTCAAGCACGCGATGGGCATGTTGCTGACGGGGCGCCGCGTGTCGGCGCAGGAGGGGCTGGCGCTGGGCTTCGTCAACGAGGTGGTGCCGCCCGAGCGGCTGCTGGACGCGGCGCGGTGCTGGGCGGATCAGATTCTCGAGTGCGCTCCGCTGAGCGTGCGCGCCTCGAAGCAGTGCGCCCTCCAGGGCCTCGAAGAGGGGGGCGTCGAGCAGGCCATGAAGGGGCGCTACGACGCGCTCCGCGCCATGATCCAGAGCGCGGACTTCACCGAAGGCCCCCGCGCCTTCGCCGAGAAGCGCAAGCCGCAGTGGCAAGGGCGCTGAAGGCGCCCGCGCAGCGAGCCGCAGGCGAGCGAAGGCGGGCCCCCGGAGTGGCAAGGGCGCTGAAGGCGCCCGCGCAGCGAGCCGCAGGCGAGCGA
>JAOTUO010000336.1 GCA_029863845.1 Myxococcales bacterium | reverse complement strand
GTGCGCCGTGCAACGGAAAGATTGGCGCGCCGGGAGGGATTCGAACCCCCGACCCTCAGGTTCGAAGCCTGATGCTCTATCCAGCTGAGCTACCGGCGCGGGTGCTGGCGAGGCTATCAGAGGGGTGCGGGCGGCGCACACCGCGGGGGGCGGAGGCGCACCCGTGCGCACACGGCCACGTGCTCAGCCCAGCCAGGCCAGCGCGTGGGCGAGCACGTCGCGCGCGCCCTCCTCGACGCCCATCCCGTGCGCCACCACGAGGCGCCGCGGGTTCCAGGCCAGCGCGGCGTTGCGCGCGGCGCGGCCGGCGCGGCGATTCCAGTAGCACGCGCGCCACTCCCGGGGCGTGCTCCCGCGCTCGCCCACGAGTCCGTCGAGACGCATCAGGAAGCCGGTCCAGCCGCGGGTCTCCCGCGGGTCGAAGCGCTGGACGAGGTCGGCGACGAGCGCCGTGCGCGAGGCGCGGTGGAAGAAGATCGCGTCGTCCATGAAGAAGCTGCCGCGGAAGATCACCTGGTCGACGTCCTCGGCCCAGGCGACGTCGGGCCCGTCGGTGAGCTCCGCGTCGAAGGCGAGGTCGGCTCGCCGGCGTGCCAGCCCGGGCGACGCGTAGAGGCGCGCCTCCGGAAAGCGCTGCTTCCAGGGGCCGAGGTAGAGGTGGTGCAGCTTGTTCGGAGAGACCAGGTGACGCACCGGTCCGAGCGCCGCCACCGCCTCCGCCAGCGCCTCGTCGAGCGCGATGGGCGACCACACCCAGAGGCCGCCGTCGCGCAGGCGCACCACCGCCATGCGCGTGGGGTAGGGGAAGAGGCCGAGGAAGCGGACAACCGGGCCGTCGGCGATCCAGAGGTCGCGGTCGATCGCGGAGAGCATGGCCGCCTCCCGCCGGCGAGGACGCCTCGCACAGGCGCGTCATTGTATCCCCTCTCGGGAGCGCGGTGCCGCCGCCGACCCGATGGAGCGCGAGCCCGACGGGAAATGCCACCGCACGGGGCGTCTGGTACGCTGGCTCCCATGTGCGATTCCGTCGTCGCCGTCGGTGCCGAAACGTCGTCGGGCACGACGCTCTTCGCGAAGAACAGCGACCGCAAGGAGCGCGAGTGCCAGCCCTTCTTGCAGTTCAGCGAGGCCAGCCATCCGCCGCAGGCCCGGACGCGCTGCACGCACATCGAGATCCCGCAGGTGGCCGAGACCTACCGCGTCATGGGGCACTCGCCGTGGTGGGTCTGGGGCTTCGAGCACGGCGTGAACGAGCACGCCGTGGCGATCGGCAACCACGCGGTCTTCTCGAAGGAGCTGCTGGAGCCGACGCCGGGGCTGATCGGGATGGACCTCGTGCGGCTGGGTCTCGAGCGGGGACGCACGGCGCGCGAGGCGCTCGAGGTGATCGCCACCCTCGTCGAGAGCTACGGGCAGGGCGGCTCGGCGCTGGCGCCCGGCGAGGGCGGCTACCACAACAGCTTCCTGCTGGCCGACCCGAGCGAGGCCTGGATCCTCGAGACCTCGAACCGCCGGTGGGTGGCGCGCGGCACTCGCCTCGACGCCGTCTCCAATCACTTCTCCATGGGCGTCGACTGGGAGATCAGCTCGCGCGATCTCGAGTCGTTCGCCCGCGCCCACGGCTGGTGGAGCAGTGCGGGGCGCGTCGACGTGGCGGCGGCCTACCGCGAGTCGCGGATTCCGGGCTTCGTCTCCGAGGGTCGCCAGGGGCGCGCCCGCGAGCTGCTGCGGGCGGGACGCGGTCGCCACGACGTGGCCGGCTTCCAGCGGCTGCTCTCCGACCACCTTCACGGCGGGCTCGTCTGGCACGGTGAAGGCAAGCTCGACGAGGAGCGCTTCTGGACGCTGTGCGCGCACAGCGATCCCGTCTCGTGGACGACCGCGAGCCTGGTCGCGCCGCTGCCCGCCGACAGCTCGGCTCCGTGGCCCGTGTGGATCGCCTTCGCCACGCCGTGTACCGGAATCTTCCTTCCCGTCTACCTCGACGGCGTGCTGCCGCCGGCTCTCGCCCGAGGCGGCGAAGGGCCCGACCCGGAGTCGGCGTGGTGGGCCTTCAAGCGACTTCAGGACGCCGCTGCGGCCGACTGGGCGCGCCACACGCCCCTGCTGCGAGAAGCGTGGGCGGAGTTCGAGGATGAGGTCGAGGCGGAGCGAAAGACGGCGGAGGCGTCGGCGCGAGCGGCGTCGGTCGACGGCGACCGCGACGCCGCGGCCCTGATCGTGAGCGATTTCATGGCCCGAACCGTGGAAGACGCGATGAAACGCGCGGAGATGCTGCGCGCACGCCTCGCGTAGTCGCGGCGGCGCGACCCGCGTCTGGCTTCGGAGCGAGGGATTCTCGTCAGGCGGTGCGAACTTCGCTCGCGGGCGCGGGGCGCACGCTGCGAACGCGGGGAAAGTATTCGTCGCGAACGATCCAGGGAACGGCCAGGGCGATCAGGATCTTCCGCTTCGTCGCCTGACGGCAGGGTCGCCCCTTCTCGACGGCGTGAATCGTGCGCGCGGAGATCCCCGCCTTCTCGGCAAGCTCGTTCTGGGTCCAGCCCATGGCTTGTCGAGCAGCTCGGATGCGGTTCATGACTGGAGGCTCCGGGCTCTGGGGTCAACCCCGCGATAGTAGCGCTCCGGAGAGGCGGGGCGAATCTCCGACCGCTACGCTCACCCGCCGCGATCAGGAATTCTTTATAGAAAACAGTGAGTTATGATAGGGCCTCGGGGGATCCCCACGGGCGCTCGGAGCCCCGCCCGCGGGTCGCGCCGGCGCGGCGCCCGCCGTTCCCGCCCGGAACCGACTGCAAACGGCCGGTCGTCGGTGGATCCCGGCGGCCGGCCGTTCGATGATTCGGGTGGGGTGAGCGAGGGGAATTGAACCCCCGACCTCCAGGGCCACAACCTGGCGCTCTAACCGACTGAGCTACGCCCACCGTGCGGCTTGGCGAAGCTATCCACGGCCCGTGGGGGTGTCAACGCGCCGAACGCCCCGGTGTGCGGGTGCTGCTAGCTTTGACGCGGTCGCCCCGGTAGCTCAGTCGGATAGAGCAGTCGCCTTCTAAGCGACGGGTCGGGGGTTCAATTCCTCCCCGGGGCGCCAGCCGTACCCCGTCGCGGACGCGATCGTGCCCCGGGGTACGTGTTCGTGCATCGGCTCCGGGGGTCGCTACCCTGTTCCGTCGGGAGCGCGGGAGGCCCGTACCATGGTCGACGATCCCAGCGAACTCGAGGACGAGGAGTACTTCGAGCGCCCGCGGGCGTCCCGGAGCCTCAACTTCGACTCCGATCTGCTGCGCGAGCCGCTGAAGGCGCTGCCGGTGCGGAAGCCTCTGACCTTCTCCGGCCGCGACACCGTGACCGCGGCGATACGCGCGATGCAGAACGACCATCGCGGCTGCGTCATCGTGACCGACGACGGCACGTCCGGCAGCAAGCTCGCCGGCATCTTCACCGAGCGGGACGTGCTCTTCCGCGTCGTGGACCAGGGCCGCAACCCCGCCACGCTTCCGCTCACCGACGTGATGACGCCCGATCCCGAGGTGCTGCCGGTGAAGTCCACGGTGGCCTACGCCTTGAACAAGATGTCGCTCGGCGGCTTCCGTCACCTCCCGGTCGTCGACGAGGAGTACCGTCCGACCTTCGTGGTCTCCGTCCGCGACATCGTGGGTTTTCTCGTCGAGGCCTTCCCGCGCGAGATCTTCAACCTTCCGGACGTGACCGTTCCCACGCCGCGCTCGCGCGAGGGCGCCTGACCGGCGGCCTTGTTTTCGATTGACCCCGGCGCCGCGAGTCGGACCGCTTTCGGCGGCCGAGTGCCCGCACACCGCCGGCGTGCTGGCGCGCGCCTTCCGGGACAACCCGCTCAACGTCGCGGTGATCCGGTCCGACGACCCGACGTTTCGGATCCGATGCAATTTCCACGGAATGCAGGCGCTGCTGCCCGTGGCGCGGGCTCACGGGCAGGTGCTGGTGGCTTACCTCGAGGGCATGGTGGCCGGTGCCCTGGTGGCGACCCATGCGTACGGCTACCCGCTGCCCGCGCCCCCGCTGGCGTCGCGGATCCGTTGCGTCTGGGGGCAGGGCTGGCGCGTTGCGCGCCGCTGGGCGCGGGTCTTCGAAGCGCTCGATGCGCTGCACCCCCTGGAACCGCTGGGTTACCTCGGGACCCTGGGAGTCGAACCGTCCCTCCAGGGGCGCGGCATCGGCACGGCCCTGCTCGCGCACTGG
>JAOTUO010000039.1 GCA_029863845.1 Myxococcales bacterium | reverse complement strand
GAAGGCGCTGGCGCTGGACCGGCCCGGACCCGTCGCTCTCTTCTGCGCGCGCCCGCTGCTGGTCTTCGGCCGCGTGTTCCGGCTGGTGCTCGTGGTGATGAACGGCGCCGGCAACGGCCTGGTGCGTTTGTTCGGCGTGCGGCCCGCGGGCGGGCGGAGCGCCGTCCACTCGCCCGAAGAGCTCTCGCTGCTGGTCTCCGAGGCGCGGGAGGCCGGAACGATCCGGCCCTACGCGGAGCGCATCCTCGGCAACGTGTTCCGGATCTCCCGGACGCGCGTCCGGGACGTGATGGTCCCGCGCGAGCGCGTGCTCGCGATCGACCGTAGCGTTGGCCCCGAGGCGGTGCTCGATCTGCTGCGCGAGTCGGGCTTCACGCGCCTGCCCGTCTACGACGGCGAACTCGACCGCATCGTCGGCATCCTCCACACCAAGGATCTCTTCCACCTGTACGCGAAGGAACGGCTCGTCATCCTGGCCGACGCGATCCGGCCCGCGGTGGAGATGCCCCCGGACCTTCCGGTGGTCGACGCCCTGCGGCGCTTTCGGCGCGGCCGCAAACACCTGGCGATCGTCCGCGAGAAGGACGGAGAGGTGCTGGGCGTGTGCACCCTCGAGGATGTGCTCGAGGAGATTGTCGGCGAGATCGAGGACGAGTTCGATGTTCCCACGCCCGCCGGGAGCGAGTAGTTGACGCAGGGTCGAGCCGGACTCGTGGCGACGGGGCACGAGCTGACCTCGTCGGCGGCTGCCAGCGTCCTGCGCGACGGGGGTAACGCCTTCGACGCCGCGCTGGCGGCGGGATTCGCCGCCTCGGTGACCGAGCCCATGTTCACCAGTCTCGGCGGCGGCGGATTCCTGCTGGCCCGCAGCGCCGACGGGCGCGAAGTTCTGTTCGACTTCTTCACCGATACGCCTGGGCTCGGCCTGCCCGATCGCATGCTCGAGCCCCACTTCCTCCCCATCACCGTCCACTTCCCGGCGTCGGACCAGGTCTTCAACATCGGACTCGGCTCGGTGGCCGTGCCGGGCACCCTGGCCGGGCTCCTCCATGTCCACCGCCGCCTGGGCCGGCTTCCGCTGCGGGAGGTGGTCGCGCCCGCGGCGCGGCTCGCTCGCGACGGCGTCGTGCTGACGGAGTTCCAGGCGTACGTCATCGGACTGCTGGAGCCCATCAACACGCTCATGCCGGCGGGTCGCGCGCTCTACGCGCCGCAGGGCGGACGCGTCGGCGTCGGGGATCGCCTCGTCAACCGCGAGCTCGCGAGCTTCCTGGAGGCGCTTCCGGACGCCGGTGGCAGCGACTTCTACGAGGGGGGGCTGGCGAAGCGGATCGCCCGGGACATGCGCGCGGGGCAGGGTCTGCTCACCGAGCAGGACCTCGCCGCCTACCGCGTCGCGGAGCGCGACCCGCTCGAAATCGCGTACCGCGGCTACCGCATACTCACGAATCCGCCGCCCTCGTTCGGCGGCACGCTGCTCGGACACTCGCTGTTCCTGCTCGGCGCCTGGGGGCCCTCGCGCTGGCGCTGGGGCACGGGGGAGCACCTGTGCGGCCTGGCGGCGGTGATGGAGGAGGTCGAGAACCTGCGCGCGGACGGCGACCCGGCGGCTCCGCTTTCGCGCGAGACGCTGGAGGCGGCCGTCGGACGGGTTCGCCGCGCCGCGGGCGGGACAACTCATATAAGTGTCAGCGACATCGAGGGCAACGCCGCGAGCCTGACGCTCTCCAACGGCGAGGGCTCGGGCTACGTGGTGCCCGGAACCGGAATCATGCTGAACAACATGCTGGGAGAGGACGACCTGCACCCCGAGGGCTTTCACGCGACTTCGCCGGGTCGGCGCGTCGGCTCGATGATGTCGCCGTCGCTGCTTCTGCACGATGGGAAGGTGCGCCTCATCGTGGGGAGCGGGGGGAGCAAACGGATCCGAACGGCGCTGTTGCAGGTCGTCAGCGACGTGGCGGATTTCGGCATGAGCGTTCGTGAGGCGGTCGTCGCGCCGCGGCTCCACTGGGACGGCGAGGTGATGCAGGTCGAGCCGGGATTCGCCGCGGCGGCCGTGGAGGTGCTGGGGAGCCGCTGGCGGGTCAACGTCTGGACGGAGCAGAACCTGTACTTCGGCGGCGTGCACGCGGTCGAGCCGGCTGGCGAGGCGGCGGGAGACCCCCGCCGCGGCGGTCACGCGCTCGTCGTCGATCCGTCTACGGGATGACGCCCATCTCGCGACCGACCCTGGCGAAGGCGGAGAGCGCGCAGTCCAGGTGCTCGCGCGTGTGGGTCGCCATGTACGACGTGCGGATCATCGCATGGCCGGGTGGGACCGCCGGCGAGACCACGGGATTCGCGAAGACGCCCTCCCGCTCGAGCTTTGCGGTCATCCGGTAGACGTCCATGTCGTCGCCGATCACCAGCGGGATCACCGGCGAGGCGGACTCGCGGGTGTCGAAGCCGAGCCTGGTGAACTCCCGCTTCATGTAGTCGGTGCTCTCCCACAGCTGCTTGCGCCGCTGGGGCTCGCGCTCGACGATCTCGAGGGCTTTCAACGCCGCCGCCACCGAAGCCGGCGGCGGTGCGGCGGAGAAGATTGCAGAGCGCGCGTGGTGCTTGATGTGCTCGATTACGATCGGCTCGCCGGCGATGAAGCCTCCGACGGCGGCCAGCGACTTCGAGAAGGTTCCCATCACGAGATCGACGTCAGACTCCACGTCGAAGTGTTCCGGCGTGCCCCGCCCGTGCACTCCGAAGACGCCGATGCCGTGGGCGTCGTCGACCATGAGGCGTGCCCCGTAGCGCTGCTTGAGTTCGACGATCTCGGGGAGGGGGGCGAGGTCGCCCTCCATCGAGAAGACGCCGTCCACGACGATCAGCTTCCCCTTCTCTTCGGGGGCGTTCCGAAGCTTCTGCTCGAGGTGCTCCATGTCGTTGTGGCGGTATTTGTAATGGCGGCCGAAGCCCAGGCGACAGCCGTCGATGATGCAGGCGTGGTCGAGGCTGTCGAGGAACGCGATGTCCGAGCGGTCGAGCAGACACGACAGCACGCCCAGGTTGACCTGGTAGCCGGTGGAGAAGATGAGCACGGCGGCGCGGCCGAGGAACTCGGCGAGGCGCTGCTCGAGCTGGACGTGGAGGTCGAGCGTCCCGTTCAGCAGGCGCGAGCCGGCGCAGCCGGTTCCGTAGCGCGCGAGCGCGTCGGCGGCCGCGTCCTTGACCTCGGGGTGACTCGTGAGGCCGAGGTAGTTGTTGGAGCCCAGCATGACGAGCTCGCGGCCCCCGTGGACGACGACGGGGTCCTGAGCCGACGACAGGGCGCGGTAATAGGGGTAGACGCCGGCGGCACGGATCTCGACCGTGCGACTCGCGGAATCCCGGCACTTCTGGAAGATGTCCACCGCTCTCGCCTCCATCACACGGGACGAACGGACGCTGCGGCCCCGTATGCTTGGGGGGGATTGATCTACGTCGTCGGGGGCGGGTTTGAAGCGGGCTGGGGACCCGCGGATTCGAGCTCCAGAACCACGGTGAGGGTACCGCAGTCGACGCGGAGACGTCACCATGAAATGTGTTGAATCCCCCGCGGGGTATTGGCTGTCCTGCGAGGCCCCCACTAGACTCGATCCCCTCTAAAGCTCAGCTCCGGCGATTCCGCAACAGCCTCGGTATGGGAGAGATGATGCGATCACTGGTCGGCCGGAGCCTTCCGGGCCTGGCCCTCGCGATCGTTCTCGCGGCGCTCGGCGCGGCGCAGGCAGCGGCTGCGTCGGAAGGCGCCGCGGCCCCTGCGCTGCAAGAGCCCGACCTCCTCTTCGACGACGACTTCGAGGACGAGTTCGCCGCCGACCACGACCCCACCCGCAAAGACTCCATCGAGGGCTTGAATCGGCTGGTGTTCGCCCTGAACCGGGGCATCGACTCGCTCGTCTGGAACCCAGCCACTCGGGTCTACCGCTTCGCCGTGCCCGGCCCGGCCCGCCGCGGGATCCACCGGATGTTCCTGAACCTCAACTCGCCTTCGATCCTGGTGAACAAGCTGCTCCAGCTTCAGTTCCTGGACGCGGCGACGGTGCTCGGGCGCCTGGTGCTGAACACGACCGTGGGCTGGGGCGGCCTCTTCGATCCCGCGCTCGAAGCGGGCTGGGAGTACCAGCGCGCCGACTTCGGCCAGACGCTCGCGTACGCGGGCGTGCCGAGCGGCGGCTATCTCGTGCTCCCGTTGTTCGGGCCGAGCACTTACCGCGACGGGTTCGGGACGATCGCGGACCAGTTCATGCAGCCGACCCTGTACTTCCTGGGGCCCCTGCCGCACGTCTACGTGGGATCCGGGTTTGGACTCTCGCTCCGCGAGTCCCTCGCCGACGAGATCGAGGCGCTCAAGGATTCGTCGATCGATTTCTACTCGGTGATGCGCAGTGCCTACTGGCAGCATCGCGAGGCCCAGCTGGGACTGACGGGGCGGTCGGCCGCCGCCAGGGAGCAGCCGGCTCCGGCGCCTCAGGACTCGTCGGCGGAGCCGGAGGCGAGGTCGGCGATCTTGGCGTCGAGCGCCGCGAGCAACCCGCCGATGCCCTCGCGCTGAATCAGCGTCGAGTACTCCGAGCGACGCAGAGCCAGCTCGCTCACGGTTCCGTTCAGGTACACGTCGATGATCTTCCAGCTCCCATTCACCCGGCGGAGCCGGTAATCGAGATCGATGGGTTCTTCGACGGGATCGACGATCCGGGAGCGAACCAAAACGGTGTCGCGGAGCGCGGGCTCGTCGCCCAGCGTCTCGAAGCGCTGGCCCGAGTAGCCCGTGAAGCGACCGGCGTAGTTGGAGACGATGAAGCGCCGGAACGTTTCCAGCAGGCGGGCCCGGTCCTCCTCCGAGGCCGTGCGCCAGTAGCGCCCCACCGACTTCTCGGCCATGAACGGGAGGTCGAAGCACTCGTTCAGCAACGGCGCCAGGCGCTCGTAGCGTCCTTTGAAGCCCAGCGCCTCGGCCTCCTGCATCACGCCCAGGAGGTCGGCGTGCAGCCGATCGATCAGCCGGGTGGGCGCCGGGTCGTCGGCGCGCGCGACGGGAGCGAGGAGCGCGACCGCCAGGATCAGCGCGCTCGCACGGGGCCAGCCAGTCGTGTGGATCACGCGCCACCTCCGCGGGGGTCTCGGCGTGTCGGGGGGAAACACGAGTCTAGCGAATGCCCGCGTGTCCGGCGCGCTCGCATCCCGCGTTCTCCGCGGGCCCTTCCGCACTCAGCCGTCCGCGAGCACGAAGCTCGTCACGGCTTCGTGGAAGCCGTCGGGGTTGTCGGTCATGACGGAGTGGCCGGCATGCGCCACGACGGCGAGGCGTCCGTCGCGAAGCGTGTCCTCCACCATCCGGTCGGCGGTCTCCGGCGACAGCACGTCGGACGCCGCACCGCGCACCACGAGCGTCGGGCAGGAGATCCGCGCGAGCGCCTTCCACAGCGTCTCGCTCATGGCGCGCCCGCGCGCCTCTGCGGCCTCGGGCGACTCCGCGCGGCCGACGCCCCGCAGCAGCGGGTCCATCTTCAGCGCGTAGCGACCGTCCTCGCGCCTCCTGACGCCGTGGCGGGCCATGCGCAGGAGGGCGTCGGGCCGACCGGCGGGATACGCGAGCGTGAGCGCGCGCGCGAACTCCTCGACGCTGGCGAAGCTCGGCTGCGGGTCCGACGCCACGTCGAGCTGGATGCGGGTGACGCCGCGGGGATCGAGGTCGGGACCGATGTCCACGAGGACCAGACCGGCCATGCGCGCGGCGTTGCGGTCGGCGAACAGCGTGGCGATGCGGCCGCCGAGGGAGTGGCCGACGAGCACGAGGCGTTCAATGCCCAGGGCCGCGGTCACGGACTCCACGTCGCGCACCATGGCGTCGTGGTCGTAGCGGCCTTCGGAATCCCACTCGGAGTCGCCGTGGCCGCGGTGATCCATGGCGAGGGTCCGGTAGTAGGCAGCGACGAGCGGTGCGAAGTCGTCCCAGATGTGGGCTTCGTTGCCGAAGCCGTGGAGCAACAGCAGGGGGACGCCTTCGCGGCTCCACTCGAGCAGATGGATGCCAACGCCGTCGGCGCCGGGCACGCGTCGGGATTCGGGTTCCATGGGGGTGGATCCTACTCGACCCGGGGGCCTGCGCTCGATTTCGCTGCGGGATCTCTCTGGGCTCCGGCCCCGGCTGCGTCGCCGCGCGGACCGGTTCTGGAGCAGCCTGCTAGGTTCCGGTCGTGCCGGCTCCGCGGGCTGTGATCGAGGCGCTGGATCGCCGTTTCGAGAGGACGGTGGCGGAGCTGGTGGAGCTGGCGCGGATTCCGGGCGTCTCGGCGCCGGGCTTCGATCCGAAGGAGGTCGAGCGCTCCGCGCAGAAGGTGGCGGAGCTGCTGGCGGACGCGGGCCTCGAACGGGTCGAGGTGCTGCATCAGGGCGACGCCCATCCGTACGTCGTGGGCGAGTGGCTCGGAGCCGGGCCCGACGCGCCCACCGCGACCTTCTACGCGCATCACGACGTGCAGCCTCCGGGACGACTCGATCGCTGGCAGACGCCGGCCTTCGAGCCGACGCTGCGGGCCGACGGCCGACTCTACGGCCGCGGTGTCGTGGACGACAAGGCCGGCGTTCTGCTCCACCTCGCAGCGATGCAGGCGTGGCTCGCGACGACATCCGCGCTCCCGATCAACGTGAAGTTCCTCGTCGAGGGCGAAGAGGAGATCGGCTCCCTGCACCTCGCCGAGTTCCTGCGCGCCCATCGCGAGCGGCTCGACGGCGACGTGGTGGTGCTCTCGGACACCCAGAACCTGGCGACCGGGTTGCCTTCGCTCACCACCAGCCTGCGGGGGCTCGTGGCGGTGGACGTCAGCGTGCGCGCCCTCGACCATCCCCTGCACAGCGGGATGTGGGGCGGCCCCGTGCCCGACGCGGCGACCACGCTCGCGCAGGTGCTGGCGCGGCTGGTCGACGCCGCGGGCGGGATCGCGGTGCCGGGCCTGCTCGACGACGTGCCCGAGCTCGACGCGGAGGAGCGCGCGCGCCTCGCCGGCCTCCCCTACGACGAGGCGCGCTTCCGGGCGGACTCGGGCATGGTGGCCGGCGCGCGTTTCGCGGGCGCGGCGGGGCGTTCGATCTACGAGCGCCTGTGGCATCAGCCGGCGCTGGCCGTCACCGCCCTCGAAGGCATGCCGCTGGCGACCGCTGCCAACCAGCTGATGGCCGAGGCGCACGCGCGTGTCGGAGTCCGCCTCGCCCCCGGGCAGGATGCCGGTCGCGTCCGCGATCTCCTGGTCGAGTTCATCGAGCGCGACCCCCCGCAGGGGGTCTCGGTCACGGCGCGCGTGGTCGCGAGCGTTCCGGGCTGGAAGACCCGCTCCGTGGGCCCCGCTTTCGAGGCGGCGCGCCGGGCGCTCAGGGCGGGCTTCGGACGCGACGCCGTGACCATCGGCTGCGGCGCGTCCATTCCCTTCGTGGGACCGTTCAGCGAGGTGCTCGGGGGCGTACCGTCGCTGCTGCTCGGTCTGGAAGATCCGCCGTGCAACGCGCACGGCGAGAACGAGAGCCTCGACCTCGATGACTTCCGCAAAGCCGCGCGCGCGTCGGCTCACCTCCTGGCGGAGCTGGGCAATCGGTCTCGACGCGACGCGTGCTAACTTCGAAGCTTCCCCAGGAGGATGCATGCCGGCCATCGAAACGACCCCCGACTGGGTACGGGGCGTCTACGCGGGTCTCGAACGCAACGTCGAAGCCATCCGCTGCCGCCTCGACCGACCCCTCACCTACGCGGAGAAGATCTTCCTCGGGCACCTCGCGGATCCCGAGAACGAGGCGCTCGATCCGGGCGAGAGCTACGTCGCCCTTCGCCCCGATCGCGTTGCGATGCAGGACGCCACGGCGCAGATGGCCCTCCTCCAGTTCATGCTGGCCGGGAAGGACGTGACGGAGGTCCCCACCACCGTCCACTGCGATCACCTGATCCAGGCGCACGCGGGAGCGCGGCCCGACATGGAAGCCGCGACCCGCACCAACCGCGAGGTCTACGACTTCCTGCGCTCCGCCTCCGCGCGCTACGGCATCGGCTTCTGGGGGCCGGGAGCCGGGATCATCCACCAGGTCGTGCTCGAGAAGTACGCCTTCCCCGGCGGCATGATGCTCGGCACGGACTCTCACACGCCGAATGCGGGCGGCCTCGGGATGTTCGCCTGCGGCGTCGGCGGCGCCGATGCCGTCGACGTGATGGCCGGCTTCCCGTGGGAAGTGCTCTACCCGCGGCTCGTGGGCGTGCATCTCACCGGCGAGCTCTCCGGCTGGACGGCGCCCAAGGACGTGATCCTGAAGGTGTGCGAGATCCTCACGGTGAAGGGCGGCACCAATCGCGTGATCGAGTACTTCGGTCCCGGGACGCAGTCGATCAGCGCCACCGGCAAGGGCACGATCACCAATATGGGTGCGGAGCTCGGCGCGACCACGTCGATCTTCCCCTACGACGAGCGCATGGCGCTCTATCTCACGGCCACGAAGCGCGAGAAGCTCGCCGAGCTCGCGAGCGCGCGGGCGGATCTGCTGCGCGCGGACCCCGAGGTGGAAGCCGATCCCGAGCGCTTCTTCGACGAGGTGGTCGAGATCGATCTCTCTCGCCTCGAGCCCCAGGTCGTCGGCCCCCACACGCCGGACCTCGGGCGTTCCGTCTCGCGTCTGGGCGCCGACGTGGCCGAGCACGGCTACCCGGACCGGCTTTCCTCGGCCTTGATCGGGAGCTGCACCAACTCCTCCTACGAGGATCTGGAGCGCGCGGCCGACGTCGCGCGCCAGGCGCGCAAGCACGGCGCCCGTGCACGCACCCCGCTCTGGGTGACGCCGGGCTCCGAGCAGATCCACCGCACGATCCAGCGGGACGGCCAGATGGGGGACTTCGAGGCGATCGGCGCGGTCGTGCTGGCGAACGCGTGCGGTCCCTGCATCGGCCAGTGGAAGCGCGACGACGTGCAGACCGGCGAGGAGAACTCCATCATCAACTCCTACAACCGCAACTTCCGCCGGCGCAACGACGGCAATGCCGCCACGAACTCGTTCATCGCGAGCCCCGAGATCGTGGTGGCCTACGCGCTGAGCGGCAGTCTCTCGTTCGACCCCCTCCACGACGAGGTCGAGGGCGAGGGCGGCGCGAAGTTCCGGCTGGTGCCGCCGGCGCCGGCTCCCGACGTGCCCCGCGATGGCTTCGTGCACAGCGACGAGGGCTATGCCGCGCCGCCCGCGGATCGCAGCGCCGTGCGGGTCGAAGTCGCGGCCGACAGCGAGCGCTTGCAGCGGCTCGAGCCGTTCGGCGTCTGGGACGGGCACGACATCCAGCGTGTTCCGATGTTGCTCAAGGCGCGGGGCAAGTGCACGACGGACCACATCTCGCCGGCGGGCCCGTGGCTGCGATTTCGGGGGCATCTGGATCGCATCAGCGACAACATGTTCACGGGCGCGGTGAACGCCTTCACGGACAAGACGGGCGAAGGGCTCGACCTGCTCTCCGGCGAGCGGGGCGTGGCCTTCGCGGCCATCGCGCGCCGCTACGCCGCCGAGGGCCTGCGCTGGGTGGTCGTCGGCGACGAAAACTACGGAGAGGGGTCCAGCCGCGAGCACGCGGCCATGTCGCCGCGGCTCCTGGGCTGCGCCGCCGTGATCGTGCGCAGCTTCGCGCGGATTCACGAGTCGAACCTCAAGAAGCAGGGCGTGCTGCCGCTCACCTTCGCGGATGCCGCCGACTTCGAGAAGGTGCGCGAGACCGACCGGGTGAGCATCACCGGGCTCGCCGACCTGGCGCCCGGGCGCGAGCTGGAGGTCGTCTTCCACCACGACGACGAGAGCGAGGACGCGGTGCGCGTTCGCCACTCGCTCAACGCCGACCAGATCCAGTGGTTCCGCGCCGGATCGGCGCTGAACCTCCTGCGCAACGCGGGCTAGCGCGGTTTCCGGGACTCAGACCTTCGAGGGCGGGTCGATCAGCACCAGCTGGCCGGACTCGCGCCCCCCGGAGAAGATCGGTGTCACCTCGATGAGGACGGTCTCGCCGCGTTCGTCCAGCACCGCGTCGAGCGTGCGACCCAGCGCATCCTTGAGCGACTGGCCGAGGTGGCGCTCCGCCGCGGGATTGACGTCGACCACCACGCCACGCCGGTCGGTGAGGACCACGCCCACCGGCAGCTGTCCGATGAGGTCGTGCTGGGAGATCGGCAGCGCCTGGAGCAGACCGCCGGAGAAGAGCGCATTGTGCAGCGCGAGCAGAGCGACACCGAAGAGCAGCGGTGTCGGGTCGTGCTGCCAGGTCATGCCGATGGCCAGATAGGCTGCGTTGCCGGCGAGCGGTGCAAGGCACGCGCCGGCGATGACGAGCCGCAGGGTCCAGCCTCCCGCGGGCGCGTTACGGACTCCCGAGTAGACGACGAGGCTCGACCCGGTGACCCACAGCAGATGGGAGTAGATGGCGTTGAGCCACCACATCGGTCCGTGTAGATCGGTGCCAGCCGCGTCCGTCGTGTCGAGAAACAGATGGCCCCACGGCCCGGCGTAGAGGAGTACGTACAGCACCGCCTGGGGCGCCATCAGCAGCAACGGGAACCACGGAACGCGACGAGCCAGGTCGAGCCGGGCGACGTGGGCTGCGACGCCGAGCCAGAGGGCGGGCAGGCTCAGCATTCCCAGGTACCCGATCCGGTAGCTGGCGACCGGACCCAGCAGATTGCGTTCGGCGCTCAGGTCGCCAAAGCACCAGGCGGCCGCGGACAGCGCCAGGGCCAGGAACAACCTCCGGCCCAGGGTGGCGCGGTCCTTCTGCCACACACCGAGGCCGAGCCAGAAGGCCACGAGGATGATCAGCTCCAGGGCGAGCGAATTGAAGGTCATTCAGCCGGATGCTCCGGCGCTTTCTATCGACCGTTCCGCCTTCTCGCTTGGGTTCGAAGTCGCCCGGGGCCGCAGCCCCCCAGCGACTAAATCTTGACTATTGGACCGTTGAATTTGGAAGGAGGCTGAGTTGGCCTGCACTACGAAATGGATGTAAACTGGTCGGACCTCGGACCTCCAACCGGAGCCGGCGCATGGTGGGTCCGCCACAGCGGGGACTACCGGCATGACCGTCGAGATCGAGCCCCTCGCCACCGCGCGCCGCGTCGATGGCGTCGCCGAGCGCCTGCGATTGCTGATTCTGACGGGCGCGTACCCGCCCGGAAGTAGACTTCCGAACGAGCGCGAGCTGGCCGATGCCCTCGGCGTGAACCGCGGCTCGGTCCGCGAGGCGCTCAAGCGGCTCGAATTCCTGGAGCTGATCGAGGTTCGACACGGTCAGGGGAGCTTCGTCCGCGAGGTCTCCGCCTCCTCCGCGCTCCAGCTGGTCGAAGCGCTGCTGCGCGACCGCCGTACCATCACGGCCGACCTGCTCCGACAGATCCTCGAGTTCCGCCGCCACATCACGATCCACGTGGTGGAGCTGGCGGCCTGCAACCGCACGCCCGAGCTCCTCGAGCGGGCGCGCGTCGTGCTCAACCGCGAGCTCGAAGGCGGGCGCGACCCCCAACAGGCGCTCCGGCTCGACGTCGAGATGAACGCCCTGCTCGGCGAGGCGACCGGCAACCTCATGTACCAGTTCCTGAGCAACCTGTTCACCAAGCTGATTCAGCGACTGGGTCCCCTCTACTACAACGAGCGGCGCGACCACGAACGCTCGCTCCAGACGCACAGCGCGCTGCTCGCCGCCCTCGAAGCCGGCGACCCGGTCGAGGCCCGCCGCATCCTCGAAATCATGCTGACCTACAGCGAGAAGGTCATTCTGGCGGAGGCGGAGCAGCTCGAGGCGGAGGGTCTGATCGGGCCCGGCGCGCGGGGCGAAGCGTCGTGACGAGCCGTCACTGGTCACTCGCCGAACGCGTCGCCGACCTCGCGCGCGCCGAGCGCGAGGGCGTGGAGCTGCTCGTCATCGGCGGGGGGATCACCGGTGCCGGCGTGCTGCGGGACGCAGCGACCCGCGGCCTGCGCGCCCTGCTGGTGGAGCGGGAAGACTTCGCCTCGGGCACCTCGAGCCGTTCTTCGAAGTTCGTGCACGGCGGCCTCCGCTACATCGGAGAGGGCCATCTCGCGATGACGCGCCTCGCGTGCCGCGAGCGCGATCGCCTGCTCCGCCTCGCGCCCCATCTGGTGGAAACGGTCCCCTTCCTGTTCCCCGCGTACGACGACAGTCGGATTCCCCTCTGGCAGGTCCGCAGCGTGCTCTGGATCTACGCGGCGTTGGCGAACTTCCGGAGCACCTCACGATTCCGGATGCTCGAACTGGAAGAAGTGAGGCACTTCTCGCCGGACCTTCGGACCGAGGGCCTGCGCGGGGCGGGCCTCTACCACGACGCGCAGGTCGACGACGCGCGCCTCGTCCTCGAGACGCTGCGGAGCGCCCGCTCCCTGGGCTGCCCGGCCGTGAACCACGCGGAGGTGGTCGAGTTCCTGCACGCTCCGCCGACGACCGCGCGGGGCGGCCCGGAGCGACCCGGTCGGATCGCCGCCGTGCGCGTGCGCGATCACCTGGCGCAGCGGTCGGCGCTCATTCGGGCCGAGGTGGTCGTGAACGCCGCGGGGCCCGCGATCGATCGTGTGCGTGGACTCGACGGCCCGGTTCGCCGGCCGGAGCTTCGCCCCGCCAAGGGCATCCATCTGGTGATTCCCGGCGGGCGCGTCCGCGCCCTCGGCGCGGTCACCTTCCAGGCGCCGGACGGACGCCACGTCTTCCTGGCGCCGTGGGGCGATGTCGCGCTGATCGGCACAACCGATACCTTCACCAGCGAGATCGACGAGCCCGTGGTGACGATCGAAGAGGTCCACTACCTGCTCTCCGCCGCCAATCACGCCTTCCCGTCCGTGGGATTGACCACGAACGACCTGCGCTCGGTCTTCGCCGGCGTGCGGCCGCTCGCCGCCAGCGCCGAGGAGAGCACGCCACCGTCCTCGGTCTCGCGGGAGGATCGCATCTACCGCGATCCGTCGGGTCTGCTGTCCGCCGTCGGCGGCAAGCTCACCACCTACCGCGCTACGGGCGAGAAGATCGTCGATCGGGTCGTGCGCAGGCTTCCCAGCGAGCGGCGGCGGAAGCTGGGGCCCAGCCGAACGGCGGAGCTGCCCCTGCGCGTCGACGACTTCGACAACAACGAGCTGGAGACGGCGCTGCGCCTCCGTTTCGGCGTGGGGGCGATTCAGGCCGCACACCTCGTGCGCGCCTACGGCGCTGACGCGGAGGCTCTGCTGTGCGAGGCGCCGCCGGAGCTGCGCCGCCCCGTCGGTCGCTCCCGCTACACGCTGGCCGAGATCCCGTGGTGCATCGAGACGGAGTGCCCGGCGTCCCTCTGCGACCTGCTGGAGCGGCGCGTGCGCGCGGTGCTCTTCGCCACCGGGCAGGGTCTCCCCGACCTCGCTGCGATCGCCGAAGCGGCCGCGGCCCGGGCGGGCTGGGACGAGGAGCGCAGCCGTGCCGAGACGCTCGCGTACGCCGCGTCCGTGCGGCGGCGCTATCAGATCGTCGCCCCCGAGCGCAACCTCAGCGCGGCCTGACCGGCCTCTGGGGGACGCCCGCGCTCGAGTAGAATCCGAGGCATGACGCCCCGGACGCTCGTGATCGTGAACCCCCGAAGCCGCGCCGGGGCGACCGGCCGGCGCTGGGCCTCGGTGGAGCGCAAGCTCCGGAATGCGCTCGGGAGCCTGGAGGTCGAGCACACGCGGGGCCCCCGCGATGCCGAGCGCCTGGCGCGCGAGGGCGTGCGCGCCGGCGTCGAGCGGATCGTGATCGCGGGAGGGGACGGAACGCTCAACGAAGTCGCGACGGGGCTGCTCGCCGCCGACCTTGGCGACCGCGCCGAGCTCGCCATCCTGCCCCTCGGCACCGGCGGCGATTTCCGGCGCGCGCTGGGGATCCCACGAGACCTCGACGGGGCCATCGCGAGCATCACGGCGAGCTCGGCGCGGCGCATCGACGCCGGCCGCGTCCGGTACCTCGACCACCAGGGGCGCGAGGCCACGGCCTGGTTCCTGAACGTCGCGAGCGCCGGAATCAGCGGCCTGATCGTCGAGCTGGTGACGCGGACGACGCGAATCGCGGGCGGTACGCTCGCCTTCCTGATCGCGACGGTCTGGGGCATCTTGCGCTTTCGCGCCGAGCCGGTCCGGCTGCGCATCGATGGGGAGTGCGTCCACGAGGGGCCGCTGGTGCTGTGCGCCGCTGCGAACGGTCGCTGCTTCGGGGGGGGCATGGCGGTCGCGCCCGACGCGCGTCTCGACGACGGCCGGCTCGACGTCGTCTGGGTCCCGCGGCTTCCGAAGCTTCGGCTTCTCGCCCGGCTGGGTCTCATCTATCGCGGGCGGCACTTCGAGGTGCCGGAGATCGGACACGGAAGCGGGCGCGTCGTCGAGATGGAGGCCGCGTCCGGCTCGGTGCCGCTCGAGATCGACGGGGACCCCGTCGGTACCCTCCCGGTGCGCATCGAGATCGTCCCCGCTGCGCTGTCGGTGCTGGGCCCGACGCCGTGAACGAAAGCGTCTTCGCGCAGCTGCGCGGGGCATGCGCCCGGGTCGTGGAGCGCGCGCGTTGCGTGCGAATCGACCCGCAGGCGCTCGCGGCGCTGGCCGGGGAGCTGGCGCGCACACCGCCAACGCAGCCGCACCCGGATCCCGCCCACGACCCGAGGGGCGACCCCGACGCCCGCCTCGCCTTCGTCCTGGTTCTCGACGCGATCAACTTCGGATCGGGCTATTTCCCCTACCTGGCGAAGAGCCCGGGGATCTCGGGCTACTTCACCGTGGCGACCCGCCTGAGGGAGCGCTTCGAGGCCGGCGGGTCCTGGAACGCCCGGGAACTGGCGAGGCTCTCGGCCCGCGACTGCGCGGACTGGCTCGCTCAGGACCTCGCCGTCCCCGAGGTCGCCGAGCTGATGAGCCTGTACGCGCGCGCTCTCAACGATCTCGGCAGCTTCCTGAGCGAACGCTACGCCGGCCGCTTCGAAGGCCCGGTCGTCGCTGCGCGGCACTCCGCCGAGCGCATGGTCGAGATCCTGTCCGGCATGCCGTTCTACCGCGACGTCTCCCGCTACGAGGAGATTCGGGTGCCCTTCTACAAGCGGGCGCAGCTCACCGTCGCCGATCTGGCCATCGCATTCGAGGGCCGCGGCTACGGGGAGTTCCGCGACCTCGATCAGCTCACCTGCTTCGCGGACAATCTGGTTCCCCACGTTCTGCGGCGGGCTGGCGCGCTCGTCTACGCGCCGGAGCTGGCGAAGCGCATCGACGCCGGAGAGCCGATCCGGTCGGGGTCGCCCGAGGAGGTGGAGATCCGAGCCGCGGCCGTTCACGCGGTGGAACGCTGCGTCGATATCCTGGAGGCCGCCGGTGTCTCCACCACGGCGCACCGGCTTGACTACGTACTGTGGAACCGTGGCCAGACGTCCGAGGTGAAGGCGCGGCCACGGCACCGAGCGCGGTCGGTCTACTACTGAGGCCGCCGAAGTCGCGTTAGATCGACGCGACGCAGTCCTTTCCCGGTCTCGGGTGCACCGCGCGACGCGTGGGAGACGGCGACGATCGCGTCGGCGAGGGCGAGCGACGACCGTTCCGACAGGTACGGCGTGCGGAGCGCGTCGCGAGCCGCCGCGCGCACCCGTTCCTTCTCCAGTCCCTCCGGCAACACGAGGAGCAGATCGGCGATGCGATCACCGATTCGCAGCAGACCCGGACGCAGCCCCGAGTCCAGGTCGGGCAGCGGCTCCGGCGGCGCGTACTCGAGATCCTGGACCGCCGTCCACTGTACCTCCTTCCCCGCCTCTATCTGCGCCTGGAAGAGAGCGCGCACCACCGCGTCGGGCGGGGGGTCGATCCGCGCTCGCTTCGCCGCGGCGTGGACTCCCGCGATCGCCACATCCAGTACGAGGAACTCGCGTTCGGGAACCTCCAGCGGCAGGCCCGACCTCCGCTTGGCCACGCCCACCAGCGGCATCAGCGAAAGCCGCTCGTCGATGGCCGCCAGCAGCGAGCCGAGAGGGGTCGCGACGGGGGCGGCCGCAGCCACGGGCAGGTGCTCCCGCCGCAACGCGGCGAGGGTGCCGTCGCGCTCGCGCGCCAGCAGCCAGGTGTCGAGGTTCGAGGCGAGGCCGGGCCGGTCCGGGCGCACGAGGTAGGCCTTGCGATCGCGGGTGAAGGGGCCGATCACCGCGAGGCCGTCGGTGCCGCGCTGCCAGGCGGCGACCTCCAGGGTGTCGGTGACGGCGACGTGGAGATTCTTGTCGAGGAGGGCCTGCCGGACGGCCCGGTTGTCGGGGATCGAGACCAGTACGGCCCGAGAGAAGTGCGCTCCCGCGACGCGCTCGAGGTGCCCGCCCGCATTGACGCCGATGCGTATGCCGGGCCGGTCGACGTCCTCCGGCTCCGACCAGCGTTCGGGCTGCCGCACGAGCAGCACGGCGCCGCTCTCCACCACCGGCACCGTGAAGCGGCCGGCGGCGGAGCGCTCGGGCCGGACCGTGACTCCCGACATCGCCACGTCGAAACGGCCGGTGCCGAGCGCCGCGACGAGGTCGGTCCACCGGAAGGGGACGAACTCGAGGGCGAGCCCCCTCTCCTCGGCGTAAGCTCGGGCGACGGCCACGTCGAAGCCTTCGGGTTCGGCGCCCTCGCCGGCGCGGGCGATGCTGAAGGGGCTGTAGTCGCCGGTGGTGCCGACGCGGAGGTGGGCGGCCGGCTCGCCCGCGGCGCCGGTCGCAGCCAGCGCGAGCACACAGACGGCTGCTGCCAGCCAGCGCATGGCGGCGCAGCATAGCGGAGGTCATCGCTCGCCCGCCGGAATTTGACCCTGCCGCGGGAATTCTCTAACTTCCGTCCCCGGTTATGTTTCTGGCCGCTCCGCTCCCGGAGCGCACCCCCGTCAGTGTCTCGTTTCCGGAAACGGTCGAACGCGCTCGAACGGGCAGGTCAGCCGGGCAGCGACGTCTGCTGGGAGGTTTCGAGCCATGCTCTCGATGGAAGACATCGAACAGGGCACTCCCGTGACTCACCGGAATACGGCGCTCCGCTACTCGGTCGTCGACGCGGGCGACGAAGAGGTGCTGTTGAGCCCCGAGTCGGACGGAATGCAGGACCTGGTCGTCCCGGTCAAGCTCTTCCGCGAGGAATTCGTCCTGACCGACCGCTTCAGCATGGGGCGCAGTCGCTCTCGCAGTCGCAGTCGCAGTCGCGGCCGTGGACGCATGCGCCACGCGGCGCCCGTCGCCGCCAGCGGGCCGAAGGTGAAGGGGAAGATCAAGAAGCTCGTGCGCGACCGCGGTTTCGGCTTCGTACGCGGGGACGACGGCAAGGAGGTCTTCTTCCACCGCTCCGGGCTCGGCTCGACCGACTACGACTCGCTCGCCGAGGGCGACGTGGTCGAGTACGTCGTCCAGGAAGGGCCGCGCGGCGCGCGCGCCGAGAACGTCCGAGCCGTCTCCTAGCTCGGCTCCGCCTCCCGCAGATTCCGGAGATCTCGTCTCACGCGCGGCGGCCTGCGCTCGACGTTGCTGCGGGATCCGCCGCGGCCCCAGCCCCTCCGACGCAGCTATGAGCCGGTGCTGGAGTAGCGGTGGACGATGGGGAGGCGGCGTCCGGAGCCGAAGGCCTTGGGCGAGGTCCGAAGCACGAGGGGCGCCTGGCGGCGCTTGTACTCGTTGCGGTCGATACGCGCGATCACGTCCCGAACCGTTTCCGGCGTCGCGCCGCGGGGCGGCTCGATTTCCGACGCGCCCAATCCCCCCTCGATGGCCTGTTCGAGGATTGCGTCGAGCACGTCGTAGGGCGGCAGGTCGTCGCTGTCGAGCTGGTTCGGCGCCAGCTCGGCGGAGGGAGGCTTGTCGAGGACGTGTCGGGGAATGCGCTCTCCGCCCGCGTTCGCGCGTCGAGCGAGGGCGTAGACGTCCCGTTTGTAGACGTCACCGAGAACCGCGATGCCGCCCACCGTGTCGCCGTAGAGCGTGCAGTAGCCCACCGAGAGCTCGCTCTTGTTGCCGGTAGCCAGCACCAGCC
>JAOTUO010000335.1 GCA_029863845.1 Myxococcales bacterium | reverse complement strand
TCTTCATTTGACCCGACTGTTACTCTATTACGCGAGACTCTCTAGATCGTCCGAGCTCCGCTCGCCTACGGCTCGCTGCGCGGAGGCCGACTCGCGAGTCGGCCTCCTTGCCGGGCGCTTCGCGCGCGGCGGCGGCCGGCCCGGCCGAGACCGGCGAGACCGACGGCCAGGAGCAGCGCCGTCGCCGGCTCGGGGATGCTGACCGGACCGACGCCCGGTGTCGGCACCGCCTGCACCGCGAAGTCCGCCGCGTTGTCGTCGGTGTCGAGGTCGGCGAAGCGGCGCGCGAGGCTCGCACCCGCTGGCGCATCCTCCGCCGGGCTTCCCTCCCCGGCGAACACCGCGTCCGGCGCGAACGCGCCGTAGCCCACCGCGTCCACCACCGCGCCGTCGAAGCGCAGGACGATGGAGTCGGGTCCGTTCTGGAAGTCGAAGTTCGCGAGCTGGTCTGCGGCGGCGACGAGCGTGGTCCCGTCTCCGAGGTCGTCGGCGACGACGAAGAAGCCCTCGGCACCGATCGCGCCGGAGAGCGACACGCTCGGGCCGACGCCGCCGCCCGCGCCGTTCACCCCTTCCAGCACGAAGCCGGTGAGCGGCGCGCCAGGTACGCCGTACAGCTCCACGAACGAGTGCCCGTCGTCGGAGCCCACGGCGTCGTAGAAGACCTCCGAGATCAGCGGCAGCGCGAGCGCCGGTGGAGCGAGGATTCCGAGGCTGAGCCAGGCGAGCGATACGGCCAAATATCTCCTTCCCGCCAGGGCACGACCGAGCGATCTCGGCATCTTCGGGTTCCTCCGATTCGGGGTGAGGGGGACACGACTTCAGGGCGCGAGCGGCTGCGCGTGACGGCCGAACCAGCCGCCGGTCCAGGCGTCGATGCCGGCCGCCAGCTCGTCGGCGCGCAGGCGCAGGCGCAGGCCGGCGGCCGGGTCGCGCACGCCGGCCAGCTCCGCCAGCACCCGGCGCCGCTCGTAGTAGAGCTGCGTGATCTCGTCGAGGACGTCGTCGCGAAGCTCGATGAGCGCGCGCGTCTCCCGCGAGACGTCGACCTCCTCGGGGTCGAAGACGAGATCGCCGAAGTCCCAGCTCAGCGTGACGGCGAGCTCGAGGTCGCGGGAGCGGTCGCCGTCGCGATCGTGGAGACGGCGCATATCGCCGGAGACGAACGCCTCGTCGTGATTCCAGCCGTCCGCCCGGTCGTCGTCGTAGCCGACGCGCAAGGCGGCGACGGGAAGCCACGCGCGCCGGTTCACGCTCCGGCGCAGCGACCGCAGCCGGCTTGCGTTCAGCTCCAGGTAGGCGAGCGCCGCGCGGTGCACGTGCTCGATGCGCGGATCGCCCTGCCCTGCGCGCGCCGGCACCCGCTCGTCCGCGCTCGGCGCGACCCGCGGGCGCCCGGTCACAACCCCGGCGACCGTCGCCACGACGAGGCGGCGCCCGGCGCCTGCGAGGTCCCGAACCTCCGCGGTACCGGCGGGCGGAGCGGCTCGCCGCCAGGGCCCTGCGAGCGACGGCGCTTCCAGCAGTCCCCGGTCCGTCGCGAGCCAGAAGCGGTCCAGCGCGTGCGCCAGGCGCCGCATGCGGGCCCCGCTCGGGAGCTCGGGCCGCAGCACCGTCCACACCCCGTCCCGCTCGCCGCGCACGACCAGCACGCGCGGCAGCACGACGGCGACGTCAGCGCCGGGCAGGTCGAGAACGACGTCGACGGGCCCCTCGTCGGCCGACGGCATGGGAAGCGTCACGCGCTGCGATGCGTCCGGGATCAACGTCGCGCCGCGCGTCCGAAGCTGCGTCCGCCACAGCCGGCCGCGGATCGCGGTCCAGCACTCGAATCCGTCGCGGTCGCGGCGCAGCGCGATCGCGGTGGCGGCACCCGCGGGCAGGGAGGTCGAGAGGGCCTGCCAGCGCTGCGTGTCCCTCGATACGAACGCGCCGGCGGCGGTCGCCACCGCCACGGCGCCCTCCGCGGCGGCGATGCGACCCCCGACCCTGGCCGGCTCGCCGATGCCCGGTGAGAACGTCGCGACGCCGACCTCGTCGATACGGTGCAGGCCGTCGTCACTCGACGCGAGCAGCGCGCCTTCCGGCAGCGGCGCGCCCGAGAGAAAGGCGAGGTCGTAGACGGGCCCGCGTCGGAGGGTGCGCGTGAAGGGCTCGCCGGCGCGCCCGGCGAGCACGCCGCGGCGGGTCCCGATCGCCAGGCGGTCCGACCGGGGCTCGAGGCCGATCGACGTGACCTCCTGCCCTCGCACGCTCACCGCGACGGGCTCCCAGGCCACGGCGGGAAGCGCGAGATCGGCGCCGGCGCGCGGCGCCGCCAGCGCCAGCAGCGCCAGCGCGGGCCCCACGCACCGGTGAAGGGAATGGCTCGACACGACTCGGGCGAAGAGCAAGACGCGTGCCGCTTTCGACGCGGGTGCCGCCGTGAGCGAAGTGCGCGCCGCGTCGGGTCGATTCGGGGCGCGCAGCGCGAGGCGGTCCGAGTTCGTGAAGCGGGGTGCGCACGCAGCCCGCGAACGCCGGGTGACGCCGTGCGCTGCGAACCCGGCCTTCCTTGACGCAGCCGGGCCCCTCGCCAAGAATCGAGACGATGAGGCGGCTCTGCAACCGGCGGTCGATCGTCGTGCACCGGGCGCTCCGCAGGGGCCGGGCGCCCGCCTGGGGACTCGCCCTCGCGCTCGGCCTCGCCGCCGCCTGCGGGGGCGCCTCCGGCGGCCCGGCGCCCCTCTACCGCTGGACCGACGCGGAGGGCAGCGTGCGTTACACGACGGATCGATCGGCCATCCCCCGCGCCTACCGCCGGGCGGCCCGACCCGTCGCACCGGGCGGCCCGGAGGCACCCGGCCTCGCCGCCAGCCCGGAGGCCACCGACGCCGCGAGCGAGCCGGATCCCGTCGAAGCCCCCGAGCCGGCGCGGCGGGTGGAGCAGAGGAGCGTCGAGTCGGGGCCCGGGGCCGCCGACCTCGACGCGCGCATTGCCGAGCTCGAGGCCGCCATCGCACGCGATCAGGCGGCGCTCAAGGCCCTGATCGCCGAGGAACCCGCCGAGGGGTCGGACTCGCTCGAACAGTCGGAGGCGCTGCGCGCGATCGCGCACCGCCTACCGGGCCTCCAGGCGCAATTGCGCGCGCTTCGCGCGCAGCGGGCGGCGCGGGCCTCCCCCTGATGTCGTCCCGCCCGTGATGGCCGCCTCGCCGCGCCCGACGCCCGTCGCCACCCTTGCCGGCGGCGTCGGCGCGGCCCGCTTCCTGCGCGGACTGACCCGGGTCGTTTCCGCGCGGGAGGTGACGGCCCTCGTGAACACGGGAGACGACCGCTTCTTCTACGGTGTGCACGTCTCCCCCGACCTCGACATCGTGACCTACACGCTGGCTGGGCGGGTCGATCCCGTGCGCGGCTACGGGCTGGAGGGCGACACCTTCGCTCTCGTCGAAGCGCTGAGCGCCTTCGGACACGAGACCTGGTTCCGGCTCGGCGACCGCGACTTCGCCACCTGTCAGCACCGCACCCTGTGCTTGAGGCTGGGCGCCGGCCTCGCGGAGGCAACCGACGAGATCCGGCGCACCTTCGGCGTCGAGACGCGGATCCTGCCCATGTCCGAGGATCCGTGCCCGACCACGGTGGAACTCACGGGCGGGAAGCGCGTCCACTTCGAGGAGTACCTCGTCCGCGACGGCGCTCCGGACGACGTCACCGCCGTCGACCTCTCCGCCGCGCGTCGCGCGCGGCCGGCGCCGGGCGTGCTCGACGCGCTGGAAAGCGCTCACGCCATCGTGATCTGTCCGAGCAATCCCGTCGTCTCGATCGGGCCGATCCTGGCGGTACCGGGCGTGCGCGAAGCGATGGCCGCCTCGGGCGCGCCGATCGTCGCGATCTCGCCCATCGTGGGCGGCGCTCCCGTCAAGGGCCCGGCCGACCGGCTGCTGCGAGGCATCGGCGTCGAGGTGTCGGCCCGCGGCGTGGCGGGCCTGTACCGCGAGTTCATCGACGCCTTCGTCCTCGACGAGCGCGACGCCGAGCAGTCCGCAGACATCGAGGCGATGGACCTGCGCGTGCGCGTGGTCGACACCCTGATGCGCGACGCCAAGGCCGCAGCGCGGGTGGCCGAAGCGGCCCTCTCCCTCGCCGTGGAGCTGTGATGATTCCGGCCGTGGTCCCGGTGAAGGCCCTGGCGGCGTCGAAGTCGCGCATGCGGCCGCGCCTCGGCGACGCCACCGCGCTGCGGCTCACGCTCG
>JAOTUO010000334.1 GCA_029863845.1 Myxococcales bacterium | reverse complement strand
CGCAGGCCTCCTGGACGAAGGCGACCACGTCGTTGGCGTACTCCTGCTGGGAGTAGTTCATCGAGGAGTGGAAGTTGGTCTTCGACCCGTCGTAGTCGACGCCGAGACCGCCGCCCACGTCGATCAATGTGGGCGTCGCTCCCATCTGATGGAGTCCGACGAAGATGCGGCTCGCCTCGCTCAGCGCATCCTTGTGGGCGCGGATCGCCGTGATCTGGGACCCGATGTGGAAGTGGAGCATCTCGAGGCAGTCGAGCATGTCTTCGGCGCGCAGGCGCTCGACCGCGTCCACGATCTCGACGGCGGAGAGTCCGAACTTCGAGCGGTCGCCGGTGGATTCGACCCACTTGCCCGCCCCCTTGGCGAGCAGGCGCGCCCGCACGCCGAGGTGGGGGCGGATGCCGAGCTCTCGCGCCGCCTTGATCACCAGCTCGATCTCGTGGAAGCGGTCGATCACGATGATGGGCGTGCGGCCGAGCCGCTGGGCGAGCAGGGCCGTCTCCACGTAGGCCCGGTCCTTGTAGCCGTTGCAGACGATCAGCGCTTCCGGGGTGTCCATCAGGGCGAGGGCGACCAGCAGCTCCGGCTTGCTGCCGGCCTCGAGGCCCACCTTGCGCGCGGCGCCGTACTGGATGATCTCCTCGACGACGTGGCGTTGCTGGTTCACCTTGATGGGGTAGACGCCCCGGTGGCGACCCTTGTACTCGTACTCGGTGATCGCCCGATCGAAGGCGCTGCCCAGGCTCTGAACGCAGCTGGCGAGAACATCCGAGAAGCGGATCAGAAGCGGCGTCCGCAACCCGCGGTGCTCGAGATCCTGCACCAGAGCGAGCAGGTCGATGCCGGGCTCGGGCTGGCTTCGCCCGTCGTGCGCATCCGTCGCGCCGCGCGGCCGAGTCGGTTGATCCGTCGCCTGGCCGGACCGCACCTCGACGCGGCCCTTCGCGTTGATGCCGAAGAAGCCCGCGCCCCAGTTGCCGACATTGTAGAGTTCGAGGCTGTCGCGGACCGTCCATGCGCGCATGAGCGCGAGCCTCCCGTGCTTGTCGGGGAGCAGCATAGACGCCTTCCGGCCGAACCGCAGCGCCGAGTCCCCGTCGCGAGCGGCTCAGTCCGAGATCGGCTCGGTCGTCTGCTCCCCCGATTCGAGGTCGCGGACCAGCACCTCGCCGCGAGCCGCCTCCTCCGGCCCGAGCAGGTAGAGGAAGCGCGCCCCGGCGCGATCGGCATCGGCCAGCACGCGCTTCAAGCGGGATGCCCCGAGCACGAGCTCCACCGACCAGTTTCGCTCGCGGCGCAGGGCCGTCGCGATCCGGATGGCCGACGGCCGCTCGGCCTCGCCGAGCGCGAAGACCACCGCGTCGAGCCGCCGCGGGCATTCGGGCAGCCGCTCGCGGTCCGACAGCAGCTCCAGGATGACGACGTCCCCGAAACCGAAGCCGACGGCCGGGATCGACGGGCCGCCGAGGGACTCCAGCAACCGGTCGTAGCGGCCGCCCCCGCAGAGCGCCCGGAGGCTGCGCGCCGCGTCGAAGGCCTCGAAAACGATTCCGGTGTAGTAGGCCAGACCGCGCACGATCGAGGCGTCGAACACCACGCGGTCGGCGAGGCCGTAGGCGTCGAGCAGTTCGAAGAGGCGCCGCAGGTCGGCGTAGGCCGGAGAGCCCGCCGGCACGTGCTCAGCGCTGTCCTCGAGCTTGCGCAGCCCGAGCCAGGAGACCACGAAGCTCGCGTCCGCCTCGCCGATCCCGACGGACCCGTCGGGGTCGGTCAGGAGCTCACGGACGCCGTCTTCTCCGATCCTCTCGAACTTGTCGATGGCCACGCACAGCGCGGGAAAGGCCTCGGGGCGATCGCGGAGGACGGTGCCCTGGACGAGCGTCTCCTCGAGCAGCGCGCGGCTGCTGATCCGCACCCTGACGTCCGGTCGGGCCAGGCCCACGGCGTCGAGCAGTGCGAAGACGGCGGCGATCAGCTCGGCCTCGGCCGTCACCGCCGGCTCTCCCCAGATGTCCATGTTCCACTGGTAGTGCTCGCGCTTTCGCCCGCGGGTCATGCGCTCGTAGCGCCAGTTCTGCGTGACGGTGAACCACCGCAACGGCAGGCGCAGGCTGCCCGCCCTCGCGATCACCATGCGGGCGATCGACGGGGTCATCTCGGGGCGCAGGGCGAGGCGGCGGTCGTGCAGCTCGAAGCGGTAGAGCTGCTCGAGGATCTCCTCGCCCGCCTTGCGCGTAAAGAGCCCCTCGTGCTCGAGGATGGGGGCGTCGACCTCCTCGAAGCCGAAGCGGCGGGCGACCGCTCGGAAGTGCCCGAAGAGCCAGTCCCGGCGCCGGAGGTCTTCGGGGTAGAAATCGCGGGTGCCGCGCGGGGGCTGGAGCCGGCTCTTGCTCACGGGTGCGCCATTATCACACCCTTCGCTGCCCGGCGCCGTCGCTCGCTCTGGAGGGCTCTGCTACACCCCTTCGTTCTCGTCTCTGGGAGGACCCTTCATGGCTCGGCTCCCCGCGCTGCTGCTGGTTGCCGCCGCTGTCGCCTGGGCTGCCTGCGGCTCCGAGGAGCCGACCTCGCCGCCGCCCGCGGCGCCGTTCGCCGCTGAGGCGTCCGCGCCCGCCGCGCCGCCCACGCCCGCTTCGCTGCCCAAGGGGATCATGCTGGCGCTGGCCCAGTTCGTGAGCGAGACGGGCCCGGACGGCAAGCCGAAGATCGTGCCAGGCCCGGCCCGCGTCGAGTTCCTGTCCCGTAGGGACGGCGCCTGGCACGCGGCTGCCCTGGAGGATCCCCAGAGCAACGTCTTTCACAAGGCGATGGTCTACCCGGCCGCCGGTGGTCCCGTGCTGCTCACCCTGGGCGGCACCGCCGCCACGGTGAAGACCTGGGCGCCCGGCGAGGCGGGCCTCGAGGCCACCACCCACTGGCAGAAGGATTTCGGCGGCAAGCACAGCCGCATGCGCGACGCCGAGGTTGGAGACCTCTACGGGGATGGCCAGGCCGCGATTGCCGTAGCCACTCACGATCAGGGCGTCGTCGCCGTGCTCCGGCCCCAGGCCGACGGTGGCTTCGCGGTCTCGGAGGTGGACGCGGAGGCCGACACCTTCGTCCACGAGATCGAGATCGGCGACCTCGACGGCGACGGCGTGCTGGAGGTCTACGCGACTCCCAGCGAGCCCAACCGCCTGGACGGCACGCCGCAGTCGGGCAAGGTGGTGCGCTACGTCCCCGCCCGGGACGAAGGTCGCGTCGTGGTGGCGGACCTCGGTGACCGCCACGCCAAGGAGATCCTCGTCGACGACATCGACGGCGACGGCCGCGACGAGCTCTACGTGGCCGTGGAAGGCCGCGTGACCGGTACGGGCGCGGCCCAGCGGCTGGTCGAGCCCGTCGAGATCCGGCGCTACGACGCCGACACGCCGGCCGGGAAGGGCGTGGTGATCGGAACCATCCAGGATCGCCTGTGCCGATTTCTCACCACAGGGGACGTGGACGGAGACGGCCGGCCGGAGCTCGTGGCGGCGGCGTTCAAACGCGGCCTGTGGTTGTTTCGCCCCGGCTCGGAACCACGGGGTTCCTGGCAGAGCGAGCTGATCGACGCCGACTCCGGAGGCTTCGAGCACGCGGCGATCCTGACCGACCTCGACGGCGACGGCGTCGACGAGCTCTACGTGGCGAGCGACGACGACAAGCAGGTGCGCCGCTACGTCTGGACGGGGGGCGGGTTCGTCCGCGAGACCATCTACACCCGGCCCGACGCGCGCCCCATCTTTACCTGGAACCTGATGCCCGTCCCGGTCGAGCTCATCCCGTAGCTTTCAAGCCCTCCGGCCGGAGGCTCTCGGAGGTGCGCTTATCCATCGGGGATGGGCGTCGCCGCTCAAGTTCCCCAGGCGGATCCCCGACCGGCAGGTCCGAAGTCGGCAGGGTGAGGGAGGGACGGGCCCGCTTGTCAGCACAGGGGGCCCGGGCTAAAGGATGGGGCCCCGATCACTTCAGCGGCTCGAAATCCCCCAGGGAATGGAAGTCCCGTGGCCAAGGCCCTCGTCATCACCGAAAAGCCGAGCGTCGCTCGCGACGTCGCCAACGCCCTGGGCGGTTTCCGCGAGCACGACGGCTACTCCGAGAGCGATGCCTACGTCGTCACCTTCGCCGTGGGGCATCTCTTCGAGCTGCTGCCGCCGGAGGAGGTCGACGAGAAGTACAAGCGTTGGACCCTCGACACCCTGCCGATCCTGCCGCAGGAGTTTCGCTACAGGCCCAAGAAAGGGCAGAGCGAGCGAATCCGG
>JAOTUO010000333.1 GCA_029863845.1 Myxococcales bacterium | reverse complement strand
TGCGACCAGCGGCCCTGCCCTGCAGCAGAACCTGCTCTGCATCCTGGAAGGAGACGCCTGATGGCCGAACGCTGCGCCGTCGTTGGAATCGGACAGACCCAGTACGCGCGCTGCCTCCCGGTCTCGATGGACGGCCTCGTCCGCCAGGCTGCGCTGCGCGCACTCGAGGACGCGGAGCTCACGTTCGCGGATATCGACGCCATCGTGATCGGCAAGGCGCCCGACGCCCTCGAGGGCGTGATCATGCCCGAGCTCTCGCTCTGTGATGCTCTCGGCGCCGTGGGCAAGCCCATCCACCGCGTGCACACCGCGGGCTCGGTGGGCGCCTCCACTGCCATCAGCGCGGCGACGCTCGTCGAGAGCGGCATGTATGACACGGTGCTCACCGTGGCCTACGAGAAGCAGAGCGACGGCAACTTCATGTGGGCGCTTTCCGGCGGCCGCAGCGGCGGCGCGGGCGCCGGCGGCTCCTTTGCTCCGTGGATCCGCAGCTACATGAGGAGGAGTGGCGCGCCGGATCACATCGGTTGGAAGGTCGCGGTCAAGGACCGCAAGAATGGGGCCAAGAATCCCTACGCGCATCTGGGTCAGGCGGACATCACAATCGAGGCGGTGAAGGAGAGCCCAATGATCTGGGATCCTATCCATTTCCTCGAGGTGTGCCCCTCCTCCGACGGTGCGGCGGCCATGGTGATGACGAACGCCGCGGGTGCGAAGCGCGCACCACGACCTCCTGCCTGGGTGATTGCTCACGCGAAGCGGACCGAGTTCGGCGTGTTCCCCGGTCGCGATCCTGTGAGGCCGATGGCGGGCATCGAGTGCGCAAAGGCCCTGTATCAGAAGGCCGGCATCACCGACCCGCGACGACAGATCGACTGCGCCGAGCTCTACGTACCCTTCAGCTGGTTCGAACCCATGTGGCTCGAAGGCCACCTGATCTGCGAGGAGGGCGAGGGCTGGAAGATGGTCGACTCGGGCGCCACCGAGATCGGCGGGGACTTCCCGGTGAACATGTCGGGCGGCGTGCTCTGCTCCAACGCGATCGGCGCGTCGGGAATGGTCCGCTGCCTGGAGGCTGCGAGCCAGGTGCGCGGCACCGCCGGCGACTATCAGGTGGAGGGCGCACGCATCGCCCTCGGCCACGCCTACGGTGGCGCCTCAAACTACTTCGCGATGTGGATCGTGAGCTCGGAGCCGAATCCGACCTTCAGCTAGCCCGGATTGTTCATGCCGCTCGGCTGCTCGGGTATCGTGTACTCTCAGCCCCGATCACGCTCCGGCGCCGGCCCCTCGGCATCGTCTCACGCAGGGCCGCGCTGCACGGGAGTACCGCAATGGCCTTTGGCAATCTCGGCCGCGCCCTCGACATCGTCGCCGAAATCCGCGCTGATGAAGACAGTCTGATCCAGGGCGACCGACGCCTCTCCTGGAGCCAGGTCGAACGTCGTGCCCGCAACCTCTCGGCGTGGATGATCGAGCGCGGCGCCACCCACGAGGGCAAGGTCGCCGTCTACACCTACAACCACCCGGCCTACATGGAATCCATCTACGCGGCGTTCAAGGCCTCCCTGGTCCCCGTCAACGTCAACTACCGCTACCAGGCCGAAGAGCTGCGCTACCTGCTCGACAACTCGGACGCCGAGATCGTGGTCGTGCACGAGGACTTTGCCCCACTGCTCGAGGAGGTGCTCCCCGACCTTCCCCAGGTAGTGGGCGTCCTCGTCGTGGAGGAGACCGGCGAGTACGACATCGCGTCCATCGCCAGCGCCGCGCCCTACGAAGCCACCGCAGAGACCGATCGGCCCGCAGTCGAGGCCAAGCTGAGCCCGGACGATCTGATGCTCCTCTACACCGGTGGCACCACCGGCATGCCCAAGGGCGTGATGTGGCGCCAGGCCGACTTCTTCACCCGCTTCGGGGGCGGCGGCATCGGCGCCACGCCCGAGACCGAGGAGGCCTACCGCGAGTTCGTGAAGAACCCGCCCATTCGCTACCGCTCCCTCATCTGCCCACCGCTGATGCACGGCACGGGCTGGTTCCAGGCGATGATCGCCTGGCTCGTCGGCGGTGTCGTGGTGGTGCTGGAGAGTGCCAAGAAGTTCGATCCGGCGGAGCTGTGGCGCACGGTGCAGACCGAGCAGATCAACTCCATCACCATCGTGGGCGATCCCTTCGCCAAGCCCATGGCCAAGGAGCTCGAGGAAAACGGTGACGCGTACGACATCAGTAGCGTGGTCATGATCGCGTCGTCCGGGGTGATGTGGAGCGAGGAGACCAAGCAGCGGTTGCTGGCCCACCACTCGGGCGTGGTGCTGGCCGACGCCTTCAGCTCCTCGGAGGCCGTTGGCTTGGGCATGAGCTTCACCACCGCCGCGGGCTCGGTGCAGACGGGGAGGTTCCAGCTGTCGGATACCACGAAGCTCTTCAACGCAGACCTCGAACTCATCGAGAGCAAGCCCGGGGCGCGGGGCCTGGTGGGCGTCGGTGGCATCCAGCCCCTCGGCTACTACAAGGATCCGGAGAAGAGCACGAAGACCTTCGTCGAGTGCGAGGCCGGTCGCTTTTCGGTTCCCGGCGACTGGGCCGAGGTAAACGAGGATGGGCTCACCCTCACCCTGCTCGGCCGTGGCTCGGTGTGCATCAATACCGGCGGCGAGAAGGTCTTCCCCGAAGAGGTGGAAGAGGTGGTAAAGCGCTTCGACGGCGTGAAGGACGTGGTGGTGGTGGGGATTCCGGACGATCGCTGGGGCGAGGCCGTCACCGCCGTCGTCTCCAGCCACGAGGGCGAGCTGGATGGCGCGGCGATCATCGAGCACGTGAAAGGATCGCTGGCTGCCTACAAGGCCCCCAAGCACGTGGTGCAGGTGCCCGAGGTCTACCGATCGCCCGCGGGCAAGGCCGACTTCGAGCGCACGCGACAGACGGCGATGGAGCGGCTAGGGATCACGGCCTGACGCCGTAGTCCAATTCATTTTGACGGGTCACAGTGCTGGTATCTAGAGGTCGAGGCCATATGATAGAGGCGCGCTTCCCGCCCGGTTTGTGAGCCGGTCGGTGAGGCCCCGGGAAGGTCAGATGAGTCGAGAAATGTCAGCCCGTGAAGGGAAAAGCGGACCGTCCCGGACGGCCCAACCAGAGCAGGAAGGGGCTCGGGCCGCCGACGAGCGGAGGAAGACGTGCACCTGCGATGAGCCCGGAGCAGAGTCGTTCCTGTTTGACGACCCGTATTGGGATGACGCCTTCGACTCCTACCACAATCCGACTCTCCGGACCTGCTGCCGCTCCTGAGGTCCAGAGGGGGCCACCGCGAGACACTGCGAAAGGAAGAAGCCATGGCGAAGATCGCATCATTCGGCGCGTACGTTCCCCTGTTCAGGCTCTCCAGACAGGAGATGGCAAATGCCTGGGGGGTGCCGGCTGTCCCCGGCGAGCGGGCCGTTGCCAACGCCGACGAGGACAGCCTCACCATGGCAGTGGCTGCGGGCTCGGACTGCCTGGCAGGGATGGACCCGTCCAGCATCGATGGCCTGTTCTTCGCCACGACTACTGCTCCTTACGATGAGAAGCAGTGCGCGGGGGTCATCGCGGCCGCCCTGGACATGCGCACGGACATCAACACCGCTGACTTCACCGGCTCGCTGCGCGCGGCTACCACGGCCCTGCGGGCGGCAGCCGACGCCGTCGATTCCGGCTCGGCTGGAAGCATCCTGGTGGTCGCGGCGGACTGCCGTCTCGGCGAGCCGGAGTCGATGTGGGAGCAGCTTCTGGGTGATGGGGCCGGTGCGGCCTTGATCTCCAGACAAGGGCCGGCAACGCTGCGTGGCTTCAACTCCACCGCCGGCGAGCAGGTGGGCGTCTGGCGGCGCAGCGAAGACCGCTACGTCCGCTCCTTCGAGGCCAAGGCCGAGACACGGTACGGATATGTACAGAGTGCGGTACACGCGGGGAAGACCGTTCTGGAGAGAGAACGCGTGGCGCCCGGCGATCTGGCCAAGGCAGTCATCACCGCCGGGGACCCGCGGAGCCTCGGGACCGTGGCCGCAAGCCTGGGCCTGGACGGCGGCCAGCTGCAGGACATCCTGTTCCTTTCGGTCGGCAACCCGGGGGTACCCCTGGTCCTGATGATGCTGGCAGGGGCCCTGGAGCAGGCCAAGGCGGGCGAAAAGCTGCTAGTGGTCAACAATGGCGACGGCGCAGATGCCTTTCTGGTGGAGCTCGCAGACGACTTTGCTCCCGCGGCTGGCCGGAAAGGGCTGAGCGACCATCTTCTCCAGAAGAGGAACCTGCCCAACTA
>JAOTUO010000038.1 GCA_029863845.1 Myxococcales bacterium | reverse complement strand
CCTGGCCGAATGCCCAACGCAGAAGCGACGCCTCGTCGCCCGCGGCGAACGCTCTACGCGTACCTGATCCGGGAGGCGCTGTTCCCAGCGACCTTCACGCTGGGCGGACTCACCCTGCTGGTGCTGACCAAGGAGCTGCTCAAGCTCTCGGATCTTCTCATCAATCGCGGCCTGGGCGGTGACCTCGTGGCGAGCATCGCCTTCTACGATGCGGTGCCGCTCGCGGCGGAGATGCTGCCTTTCGCCGTGCTGGTGGGGACGCTGGTCGGGCTGGGGCGGCTCTCCGCCGACGCCGAGATCGTGGCACTCGAGGCGTGCGGCGTGTCGGCGCGGCGTCTGCACGGCCCGGTGCTGACCATCGCCGCCGCGCTGACCGTGGTGGGCATCGGCCTGACGGCCTTCGCCGCGCCGTGGGCCAACCGGGCGCTCGAGGCCACATTCGCCCGGATCGCACGCGAGTACCCGGGCGCAACGATCCGCGCCGGTGTGCTGCACCGCTTCGGCGATTGGCGTCTGCAGGCCCGCGAGGTCTCCGCCATGGGCGACCGCATGCGCGGCGTGGTGCTATGGACGCCCGAGATCGGCGAGACCGTGTTCGCCGAGATCGGAGCCCTGGATCCCGATCCCACCGGCCCGACCCGCATCACGATGCAGAACGCGATGCTCGTCATGACGTCGGAGGAGGAGCTTCGCCAATTCCGCTTCGAGACGATGTCGACCCTGCTTCCCGAGAGCGAGAGCAGTCCACAGCAAGCGCATCACAGCCCCCTCGCCGCTGCGACCTTTCGCGAGCTGACCGCGGGGGGCTGGGGCCCGGATTCCGAGGACGAGGAAGCGCGGGCTGCGCGCGTCGAGGCGCACCGACGCTTCGCCCGGCCGCTGGCGACGCTCTTCTTCGGGCTGCTCGTGATGCCGATCTTTCTGTCGCGCGGCGCCTCCTCCCGCGCCAGCGGCGCGCTGATGGGGCTGATCGCCACGCTGCTCTACTACGGGCTGGTGCAGGCCGCCAACGGCCTGCTGAAAGGGGGCGGAAACATCACCCTCGCCGTCTGGCTGCCCGACGCGGTCCTCGCCGGCGCAGGCTCCGTGCTCTTCGCCTGGCTGGGGCGCGCATCGGTCTTCGCGTGGCGTATGGAGCGCCGCGACAAGCACACCCGCCGCTGGCCGCGCTTCGGCCGCCGCGTGGACCAACGCGCCGACCCGCTGCGGCAGACGACCGTCGAGCGCGAGCAGCAGCGCGAACGTGTGCGCAGCCGGCCGCGGGTCGAACGCCGGCGAATCCGCACGCACCGCTGGGCGCTCCCGCGGTACGTGGCTGGCCGCTTCCTGGCGATGCTGGGCCTGTCGTTCGGGGTGCTCCTGGTCGGCTACCTGGTGATCGACGTTCTGGAGCGTCTCCAGTGGTTCGCCCGCTTCAACGCCACCGCCTACGAAGCCGTGCGCTACTACGGGTATCGCATTCCGGTCCTCGTCTCCCGCCTCATCCCGATGGCGCTGCTGGTGGCGACGGCGCTGACCGTGAGCCTGGTGGCCGTCCAGGGCGAGCTCGCGGGCATGCGGGCCTGCGGCATCGCGGCGCCCCGGGGCCTACTGCCGGTGCTGATCCTCTGCGGCATCGTCATGCCGTTCTCCTTCGTCTTGAACAACGAAGTGGTGCCGCGCGCGAACACGCTCAGGGATTACTTGACGAAAAGCGAGATCAAGGCGGATGAGGTGTGGGGGCAGGCGTCCACCACGGAGGGTCGCCACCCGCCGGCCGTCTGGTTCCTGGAGGGTCACCGTCTCCTCGAAGCCCAACGCCTGGATCCGCAGCTCGGTACGGTGTCCGGTCTGACCGTCTACGAGCTCGGTTCGGACAGTCTGCCGGTCAGCCGCGAGGACGCGCGGGGCGGGCGCCACCTCGGAGGCGGCGTCTGGCGCCTGTTCGAGCCCCAGCGCGTCGAAATCGGCGAAGACGGGCTGCGCCGGGCGCGCGGATCGCGGATGGCACAACTCTGGGAGGGGGTGCCCATCGACGTGGATACGCGGAATCTCTCGGTGGGCGAGCTGCGCGAGGAGATCGGCCACGTCGAGGCGGACGGACTCGACGCGACGGTATTTCGCGTCGACCTCTACGCCAAGATCGCCGCACCGCTGGGATGCCTGGTGCTCCCCGCCGTCGCCTTCTTCTTCGCGGTATCGGGACCTCCCTACCCCACCACCGGCGCCTCCCTCGTCGTGAGTGTTCTCATCGCCGTGGGCAGCGTGCTCCTCTCCGGCGTCTCGTCGAGCCTGGGCTACCGCAAGCTGCTCCCGCCCTTCGTCGCGGGGATCACGCCGATGGCCGTCTTCGCTCTGTGCGCGCTCTACTACGGCCTGCGTGTGCGAGGGATGTTTACGCGGGCCTAGGCGGCGCCGCCGGTGACCTGCGCGCACGCGAAGGGCGGAGCCGACGCCCCCCGCTCGCCGGCGACGGAACCCTGCGTCTCCAAGTGAGAAAGGATCTTCCGTTCGTCCATGAGCCATCGATCGGAAGCTCCTGCGTAATTCGCTGCGCAACCGCGCGCACCCGAACGCGATTTTCAATCCTTCGCCACCCCCCGCGAATTCGGCAAGCGGCTTGCAGCAGGACTTCGCGTGGAGCGTCGACCGGAACGCCCGGTTCGAGGCCCCCCGCGCGGAGTCCTCGAAGCGCCAGCGAAGGAGCCATGCGAGTCCGGGTAGCGACACTGAACGTCTGGGGGCTGCCGGAACCCTTTTCCGAGCGGCCGTCCAAGCGGCTGAAGGCGATCGGTGCGCGGCTGGCGGGACTGGATCTCGACGTCATGGCCTTCCAGGAGGTCTGGACACCGGACGCGCGCCGGGTGCTGAGCGCCGCAGGTCACCGCGCCGGTCTCGTCAACGCCTGGCACAAGCGCTCCGTGTTCGGCGGCAGCGGCCTGCTCGTGCTCTCGCGCCTGCCCATCGCGGAGAAGCAATTCCATCGTTTCACCCTGCGCGGCCTGCCGGAACGGGTCGATCAAGCCGACTACTACGGCGGGAAGGGCTTCGTCCGGATTCGTCTACAGACCGATCAGGGCCCCCTCACGATCATCGATACCCACCTCCAGGCGCGCTACGCGCAGGACGATCCCTTCGGGTACCGGGCTCACCGCGCCGGGCAGATCGTCGAACTCGCGATGGCCGCGCACCGGATGCGGGATCCGATCATCGCGGTGGGTGACTTCAACATGAGCGAGGAACAGCCCGAGTACGCCGTCCTGACGGGCCTCACGCGGCTGCGCGACGTCGCCGCCGGCCACGGTCGGCGACAGGCGACGGTTTCGACAGAGAATGCGTACCGGGTGGGAAGCCGGCGCGAGCGTCGGGTCGACTACATCTTCGCGCGGGACGGCTCCCAGCGCGGCCTCGCGTCCGTCCACGTGGAGCGCGTCTTCGACGAGCCGCTCGATTTCAGAGGGCGCCGGGCGAGCTACTCGAATCACGCCGGAGTGCTGGCGGAGTTCGAGATCTCCGATACCCGACGTGCCCTTACTGCACCGGATCGCGGGGCCATTGCGCTGGCCGAACGCATGCTCTCGGAAGGCCGCGCCAAAGCCGAGCGCCGCCAGCGCGGAGGCCGGGCCTGGGCGAGTGCAGGCATCGGCTGCGCCGTATTGGCCGCCGCGGGGATGCGTTCAGTCGACCTCAGCCGGAGACGGCTGCTGCGCGCGTCGCTCCAGTGCGCCGCCCTGGGCGCGCTGGCTCCGGGCGTCGGTCTGTCGATCCTCTCTGAGATCTTCGTACCGGGCGAAATCCGGGCCTTCGAAGCGCTGGCGGATCGCTTGGGCCGGCTCGACCCCGACGCCGTCGAGCAGTTCCTCGCCTGACGCGGCAGGCGTCTCGGGACGCCCGATCGTGTCGAGGAACGAGAAGGCCACCATCCCGGAGCCGCTCACCTGCCGGACGCGTCCGGAATCCGGATCCGTGTGCAACGTGACGTCGAAGGGCGACTCGGCCCAGACGCGGCGCGGGCGCATCGACAGCGACAGCAGGAACCGGATCGGGCCCGGCAACGCGCTCAGGGGGTTCGCTTCGGCCAGCGTGCGCTCGATCCGGATCCGGCCCCCGACCCGCTCGCCCTCGAGGAGGAGGCTCCCCGGGACCCAGTACGGCGAGTTCTCCCGGTCCGCGGCTGCGCCGTCCAGGTGAAGCTGGAACTCGGTCGTTGCGAAGCGCAGCTCGGAGCCGTTCCACAGCCCGAGCCAGCGCTTGCGGTCCCCGTCCGGAGCCGTGAGGTCGATCAGGTACAGCGCGTCCTCGTCGCGCCGCCCGAAAAACTCGATGCGCCGCAGCGTCAGATCCCTTTCGGGCCGCTTCGCCCACCGGTGCGTAACGGCAGCTTGCCCATGAACCGCGAGCGGCGTGTCCATCCCCTCGAGCCAGAGACTTCCCTCCATCGGCGCAGAGACGGCGATCACGTCGAGGCGATAGCCGGGCGGCGTGACCCCCGACGGGGAGAAACCGTCACCCGCGGGCGTATAGCGGAGGTCGATCTGCACGTGGCGCTTGTCGATCCGCAGCCGGTGGGCGGGTCCGTGGAGATCGAGGTGGCTGCCGCCGATGTCGAGCCGCAGTCGATCGTCGGAGAGCTCCCAGCGGTTCCGGCGGCGGCCGTTGTGGAACTCGTGGACGCGGCCGTCCGGACCGATCACGCGGCCGACGGCGACTCCGTTCCGATCGCCGGGGCCGGCGTTCGTGACGAGAAAACGGGAGGCGATGCGGTGGCCGCTGTCGAGGTGCGCCGTGATCTCCCAGGATTCCCAGGCCGAGCCGCCCGAGGGCAGCCGCGCTGTCGGGTCGGCGGCGCTCCCGGTCCCGCCGCCCGCACCCGGTGCCGGAGCGGTCTCCGCCGCCACCGCTGCCCCGATCCAGAGAGCGGCAGCGAGAGCCGGCGCGACCGCACGGACACGTCGCCAGCTCCGGTCTGTCAGGCCCTGGCCCATGCCCTGCCCCTTTAGCGCACCCCGGTACGCGCTGCGCGGTAGGCGCTGCGCCGCCGCCGTCTCACTGACGCCGACCTCACCTCGGAGATTCATCGGCACGCGGTCGCCGCCGTAAACTCCGCCCCCCGGGGGACCTTCGCTCGTTCGAACTCCGCATCTCCTCCCGCCACCGGATATCCGATCCGCTGAGGGTTGCGACCGGCCGCCATCTCGTTACAACACACCCACGCGCCGTGCGGCGTGCGACTTCCCCACCCCGAGGACCCGCGTTGCGCTCGAATGACCAACCCGCGCCCCCCCGCGGCCCCCTTTCGAGGCGGAGATGAGCGGACGCTCGGTGCTCGTGACCGGCGGAGCGGGCTTCATCGGCTCCCACGTCGGCGAGCGTTTTGCGCAGCGGGGCGACGACGTGCGCGTGCTGGACGATCTGTCCACGGGCCTGCGCTCCAACTGCGATGCGGGCTGGCGCCTTTTCGAAGCGGACGTCCGCGATCCCGCCGCCGTTCGCGAGGCGGCAGCGGGCGTCGACCTGGTGCTTCACTTCGCGGCCTTCACGTCGGTGCCGGAGAGCTTCGAGCGCACCGCCGACTGTCGTGCCACGAACGTCGCCGGCACCCGCAACGTGCTGGACGCCTGCGCCCACCACGGGGTTCAGAGGCTGGTCTTCGCCAGCACCTGTGCGGTCTACGGAGAGCTTCCGGAAGCGCCCAAGGCGGAGACGGAGCGCCCGGAGCCCCGCAGCCCCTACGCCGTCTCGAAGCTCGAGGGCGAACGCCTCCTCGAGGAGTACGCGCGTGCGGGCGTCACCTCGACGGCGCTGCGCTTGTTCAACGTCTACGGCCCGCGCCAGCTGGCCAACTCCGCCTACGCCGCCGCCATTCCCATCTTCATGGAGCGCGGTCTCCAGGGTCAGGCGCTCACGATCTACGGCGACGGACACCAGAAGCGCGACTTCGTCTTCGTGTCCGACGTGGCCGAGGCCTTCCTGCTCGCGGCCTCCTCGTCGCGAAGCGGCGTCTACAACGTCGGCACCGGGCGTGCCGTCGAGATCCTGGAGCTTGCGAATGCCATTGCGGCGCTCACCGAGGATCCCACGGCCCACCACTTCGTTCCGACCCGTCCCGGCGATGCCCGCACGTCCGCCGCCGACATCACCCGCATCCGCGAAGCGCTCGACTGGTCGCCGACCTGCACGCTCGAGCGGGGATTGTCCGAAACGCTGAAGTGGTACCGGCGCATCGCGCGTTGAAGCGCGCGCCGCGTCGTAGATCGCTTTCCTTGTTGCTCTCCGCGTGGCTGGCCGAGCTCGAGAGGCCGTAGCGGACCACGCGCCCGCCGGGATCGTCGATGAGCCGGGTGAGGCGTGGAATCCCCGCTTCGAGCGTGAGGCGCGCCGATCCGGATCAGTGCGGGGCGGCGTAGCGGGCCAGCATCTCCCGGGCCTCCGCGGCCCAGGGGGGCTCCGTGGGATCGCCCCGGTCCTCGATCTCCGCGAGCGCCCGCTTCAGGGTCTCCCGGCCCCGCGCGACCTGGCCGTCGGTCACGTAGGAGCGCCCGAGCAGGTATCGCACCTCGCCGCGCCGCGGGTCCTCCGTCGCGAGCCCGGCTTCCGCTCGCTGGAAGTAGCGGATCGCCGCCAGGAGCTCGCCCCGCGCGAGGTACAGCTTGCCGAGGGTGACGGCGGGACCCGGCTCGTTCGGCATGAGCGCCCGCGCCTCTTCGGCGAGCGAGAACGCGCGGCCGGCGGTCTCGGGATCGTCGGCCAGCAGACGCGCCAGGTCGTCTTTTGCCGGGCCATAGCCCGGATCGCGCTGGATGGCCGCCTCGTAGCGTCCAATCGCACGCTCCCGATCGCCCCGGGATTCGTACGCCTCGCCGAGCCGGTGCTGGATGACCGCCGAGTCGGGAGCCGCGCGGAGGGCGCGCTCGTAGAGGGGGATGAGCTCCGGGTCGCGTCCGCTCTCCGTGTAGTGACGGGCGAGCAGCAGGTAGCTCTCGACGTCGCTCGGGTCGAGCTCGAGCGCCCGTTCGAAGCTCCGCTCGGCGTCGGCCGAACGACCGCCGTGGAGCGCGGCGATCGCGGCGAGTCGGTGCAGGGCCGCAACGTCGGGGCGCAGCGCGAGCGCGGCGTCGATGCGTTCGACCGACTCAGGCAGCCGGCCGTCGGCGGCGTCGAGCTGCAGCAGAGCGCGCAGAGTCTCCGGCTGATGCGGCGCCCCGGCGTTCGCGCGGATCAGGGACTCGCGGGCGTTTCGAGTCTGGCCGAGATCCAGGTAGATCCGACCCATGGCGGCCCAGACCGCGGCGTCGCGATCCTCCTCCCGGATGGCTTGCAGCATCCGCAGCGCGTCGCTCTCGCGGCCCAGGACCACGAGGCTCTCGACCAGGATGGCGCGCGTGGCGGCATCGTCCGGCTCTTCGGCCAGGTACAGCCGGGCCTGCATCGACGCGGCCTCGCGGTCGCCGAGCGCGACGTGGATGCGCGCCAGGGCGGCGCGGGCTTCGATCTGCTCGACGTCGAGCCGGAGCGCATGCGTGAACTCGTCGCGCGCCTCGGGCAGCTCGCCGCGGCGCTCGAGCGTGGAGCCCAGCCAGAAGTGGGCCTCGGCCCAGCCGGGCCTCTCCGCAACGGCCGCCCGCAGCCGTTCGATGGCCTCCGCGAGGCGGCCCTCGGTGATGTCGCCTCGGGCCCTGACGAGGAGCGCGCGGGCATTCGACGGGTGCTCGCCGAGCAGCTCGTCGGCAATCGCCACCGCCTCGGCGACGAGCGCGGCATCACCCTCACGCACGCCCGTCGCCACCAGCAACTCGGCCCGGTCGAGCCGGGCCAGCGCCTCGGGGGAGAGCGCCGTCGCCTCCTCCGGGTCGCCTTCGGCCACGGTCGCGGGCTTCTCTCGAGCGATCACGGGCAGGTGCCGCAGCGGGCTCGCCGGTTCCACGAGCTTCGGATGCTTGACGCGATAGTTGCGCTCGCTGCGCAGGAGACTCGAGCGCGTCGTCTCGTCCAGCTCCCGATCGATCTCCTCGAGGATCCTGCGTCCCTCCGGGCGGATGGCGTCGCCGCTGAGCTTCAACACCAGCCAGGCCGTGTCGCGCCTCTTCTCGATCGCCCTTCCGTGGTAGAGCCACTCCCCGAGCTGCGCCTGGGCCTCGGGCAGGTTCGCCCATGCGGCCTGGTTGAGCAGCTGCAACGCGGTGGCGTCGTCCCGCTCGACGCCCTGGCCGGCGGCGAGCATCTCGGCCAGCGCGAGCTGCGACCTCCGATGCTGCGCCGCAGCGCCGTCGCGAAACAGCCGCGCGGCGGCGGGGTAGTTCTGGGGAACGCCGCGGCCCTCGCGGTACAGCGTCGCCAGGGCGAATCGCGCCTTCGTGTGCCCCTGACTCGTGGCGTGCCGCAGCCAGCGAACGGCCTCGGAGGGATCTCGGGGCACCTCCCGCCCCTCCAGATACGCCGTTCCCACGAGATACTGCGCCTCGGCGTCGCCCCGCTTCGCCAGCACGAGCAGACTGATCTCGGCGCGCGCGTCGGCCGCCAGCACGGTGATCGCCGCCATCAGCGCCAGCTTGCCGATCGCCTTCACGCCGGTCTCCTGCCCCGGTTCAGGGGTGCCCCACACGAGTTTAGTAGGTCGGAGGCGGCGGTGGAGCCCCGAGCACTGCACGGGCGGACCCCGCCGCCGTCAGGGCGCGTTCGGCAGCTCCACTTCGAGCCGCAGCACCTTCCGCTGCTCGGCCGCCCGCCGCAGCGCTTTCGCCCGCTCCCGCTCGATCTCGACGACGAGCTCCTTGCGGATCGCGCGCGCCCTGCTCGCCTCGGCGCTCCTCCGGTTTCGCCGGAGATCCTGCAGGCACGCCTCGAGCAGTCGGTTGCGCTGGAAGCTGAACTCTTTCGGGATGACGGGCGACTCCACCCCCGGCTCGAGACGCACCCGGAGCAGCCGACGCAGGGCCGTGCCGTCGGACGCGCGGGCGAGCACCTCGATGCGGTTGATTCCGGGCTCCACGCGCACGAGCCCGCCCCAGCCTCCATCCGCCGTCGCTCCGAAGGGGTGGGCGTCCTCACCGGTCGTCGCGCTGCGGACCTCGACCTCGGCCAGCTGAGCGAACTCGACCGCTTCGACCAGCTCGACCACGTCGCCGGCGTTGCGGACGGGAATGAAGGAGCCCCCGGTGAGCTTCGCCATGTCGACCGAGGCGACCGGCCCGTCCAGCGCCTCCGGTCCCAGCGCGAACGAGTAGATGCGAACCGTGGCGAGTCGCGCCTCCGCCGCCGCCTCGAGCACCGCGCGCACGTTGGCAGCGGGCGTGTCGTAGGGGCGGGTCGGCTGTCCGTCGGTGAAGAAGAGCACGATCTTCCGGCTTTCGGGGTTGGCCATCGAGCGCGCTCCGTCCATCCCGAGGAGCTCCACCGTGGCCTGCCGGATCCCCGACGCCATGTTGGTGCCGCCGAGAGGTTCCTCGGCGAGAATCCGATCCAGGGCGCGCTCGATCCGGGCGTAGTCGGAGGTGAGCGGCTCGCGGGTGCGCGCGGCTCGGCCGTGGACCTGGCCAATGGGCGTCCCCGGCGAGAGCCCCGCGAAGGTCACGACCGTTACGCGGGTGAGTCGCCGATCGAGCAGGGAGAGCAGCCGTCGCGCCGCGGCCACTTCCGCAGCCAGGATCGAATCGCCGGGGTCCGAGCTTCGCAGCTCACCCCGGCCGAAGCCGAGGGGGACCGTGATCGCCGCTCCGACGACCCCGTTTCCGTTGATGTCTGCTCCGCTCGGGCCCAGCGTCGAGCCCGACGTGTCGATGACGACGGCGACGTCGAAGCGGCGCAGTACCCTTTCGTACGCGACGGCTCGGCCGGCCACGAAGAGTCCGCACGTCGACTCGCCGACGACGGCCCCGTCCGGGGGATAGTCGACCTCGAGCTGGAGCCGATTCGCGCCGGCATCGGCCCGCGGCGCCGCGAGCGACGCAGCGACGCACAGCCAGCACAGCCACCTCCGCACCACGACGCCTGCACCTTACGTGACGGCTCGGGCTCTGTCAGGCGCCCCCGCCGATCCGGAGGGAAACGCCGCCCCGGGGAGTGTCCGCCGGCGTGTCTCCACCTACCATCGCGCCACCCCGGCGCAGGGGTTGAAGCGAGGAGCATGGACGACTTCCTGCGATCGATCGGCCGGCGCTTCGACATCCCCGGCCGCTTTCTGCGCGGCGAGTCCCTCGGCCGCGGCCACATCCACGACACCTTCGTCGCGGTCTTCGACGAGAACGGGGCGGAACGCCGATACGTGAAACAGCGCCTCAACACGCGCGTGTTCACGGATCCCGCGCGCCTCATGGACAACGTGGTCCGCATCAGCGAGCACCTGGGACGGAAGCTGGCGGAGCGCGGCGTCCGCGATCGGGACCGCCGCCGCCTCGTCGTGATTCGAGCGCGCGACGGACGCCCCTTCTGCGTCGATGACAACGGCGCGAGCTGGCGCAGCTTCCGGTACCAGGAGGGCACCCGCAGCCGTGACACGATCGATGGACCCGAGCAGGCCTACGTGACCGCCCGGGCCTTCGGCGCGTTCGCCGGCCAGATGAGCGACCTCCCGCCTCCCCCCCTCGCCGTCACGATCCCACACTTCCACGATCTGGAGCACCGCCGCGCCCGGCTGGATGCGGCAATTCGGGCCGATTCGGTCGGCCGGGCCGCAGCCGTGACCGCGGAGATCGAGCAAGCACGAGGCGAGTACGAGTGCGTCACCGCGGCGCTCGCGGCGGTCGGCGCCGGAGAGCTGCCGCGCCGGATCGTCCACAATGACTGCAAGCTCGACAACCTGCTGCTCGACGCCGAGACCGGCGAAGCCCGCTGCGTGATCGACCTCGATACGGTCATGGGCGGCACGGTCCTGTGCGACTTTGGCGAGTTGGTGCGGACCGGGACCTGTGCAGCGTCGGAGGACGAGCGCGATCTCGGCGCGCTGCGCTTCGACACGGAGCTCTTCGACGCCCTCGCGCGCGGCTACGTGGCCGGCGCCGGCGCGCTCCTCAGCGAGCCCGAAATCCACGCGCTGCTCGTGGCGGGCCCGTCGCTGACGCTGGAGAACGCGATTCGCTTCCTCACGGACCACCTGGAGGGCGACGTCTACTTCCGCATCCATCGCGAGGGGCAGAACCTGGACCGCTGCCGCGCCCAGCTCCGGCGCCTCGAGCTGCAGGCGGAACACCGGGACGCGGCGCGCGCCGCGATCGAGCGCGTGGCTCGGGGCTAGGCTCGCGGGGTCGGAGGCCGATCAGCCGCCGGCGCAGACCCGGTTCCGACCCCCGGCCTTGGCCTGGTAGAGCCTGGCGTCGGCAATCTCGACCAGCTGCCCCGCCGTATGGGCGTCTTGGGGGAACGTGGCGACGCCCACGCTGACCGTCAGGCCCCCCGGTTCGGCGTGCGAGAAACGGGCCGCCCCCACGGCCTCCCGCAGCTTCTCCGCCACCGCGAAGCTGCCCTCGCTTCCGGTCTCCGGGAGGATCAATGCGAACTCCTCGCCGCCATAGCGCGACGCGAAGTCGTGGACGCGCGACCACTCGCGGGTCACCCGTGCGATTCCGGCGAGGGCCTCGTCGCCCGCGACGTGCCCGTAGCGGTCGTTGAAGCGCTTGAAGTGGTCGACGTCGATCATCGCGACACTGAGCTGACGTTCGTAACGGCGGGCACGCTCGACCTCACGGTCCAGCGTCGACCAGAAGTAGCCGTGATTGGCGAGTCCGGTGAGCGCGTCGTGCTGGGCGCGTTCGAGCGTCTCCTCGAAGCGTTGGGCGTTGAAGAGCGCCACGGCGGCGTGGCCTGCGATCGCCTCGACCAGGCGCAGATCATCGGGTGTGTACGCCTCGCGGTTCCGCTTGTTGTTCACGTTGATGACGCCCATCACGGTGCCGTGGATCCGAAGCGGAACGCTGATCGCGGAGCGCGTGTAGTAACGCTCGTGGTTGCGGCGACGGAAGCGCGAATCCTGCTCGATGTCCTCGATGAGGAGGGCCGAGCCGACCCGTGCGACGTAGCCCGAGATGTCCTCGCCGAGTCCCAGGCAGGTACTGGCGACGACCTCCTCCGGCAGTCCGCAGGAATGCCGGATGCGGAGTCTCCCGTCGGGCCCCGTCAGCAGGATGGAGGCGATCTCGGAATCCAGGTGCACGAGGACGCGGTCGAGGAGCCGCTCGATCACCTCGCGGAGGCAGAGCGTCGAGGTCAGGTCGCTGATGGTGTCGAAGAGGATCGCGAGCTCTTCGCCCCGATACTCCACCACGGGGACCTCGCTCGGGCCCGAGGGGGTCGGCGGCGCCGGGGCGTCCATTTTGCTCACGGTCGGAATCCGGGCATCACCCGCTTGAATCGACCGTGTCGCCGCCGGTCTTGAGAGCGCTGCCGCGAGTCGCCACGGGCCGCACCCCGGCCCCGGTGGGGGCTGGGCTAGCGCCGGGCGGAGCCGGAGCGCAGGTACACGACCTCCGAGGGCTTTCGCAGCGCTTCGCGATCGGACTGGAGGGCGGCTCGCAGCCAGCGCCAGGCGGGCCCGACGCCCGGCTCGATCCGGAACTGGGCCGCGCGCCCCCGGCCCCGCTGCTTCAGGATCTGGGCGATCGCCTCCCAGGCGCGCACCTCGCCCGGGAGGTGCCGGGCGGCCTCGGCCACGATGCGGGAGCGGTCGAACTCGCGATTTCGTCGGAAGAGGGGCATGACGCGGTCCGCTGTTCGGAACCACGGACGCTTCGGAGCGTGATCGCCATCACCGGCGACGCGGCGCCGGGCACCGCGTCAGCGCAGACCGACCAGCGGCGAGGGCGTGCCGATCGCCGTGAGCCACAGCTGGTGCATGGCGCGCGTAGCGCCGACGTGCAGCAGCCGGCGCGCCTCCGGCGTGTCGGGGAAGCGATCCGGCCCGACCTCGACCAGAACCACGTAGTCGAATTCGAGCCCCTTGACCTGTTCGATTTCCGTGACTTCCACGCCCGGAGCGAATGTGAAATCCTGGTCCTCGACCCGGCGCAGGCGAGCCAGGTCGCTGTTGGCGAGGCCCCGGTGATACACGGCGCTCAGCTCGGGCGACGGAGTCAGCACCGCGGTCGAGGCCAGCGGTTCCTCGCTCACGAGGTCCTTGAGCGCGTCCGCCAGGAACGCCACGCAGGCCCCGCGGTCCGTGAACCGGAAGACCTCGACGGGCGGACCCTCGCGCTGGCTCACCGGCGGCTCGTCGTCCTCCCTCAGGTCGCCGAGCAGCGAAGTGGCGAACTCGACGATCTCGCGCGACGACCGGTAGCTCACACGCAGCGTTTCGATCTCCGTTCCCGGAACGCCCAGATGACCCAGGAACTCGCTCCAGGAGGTGAACCCGCTGTGGGGAACGACGTGCTGGTGGGTGTCGCCCGCGAGCGTGAGGCTTCCGGGCGCATCCAGACAGCGTAGGAGCACCTGGACCTCGAGGGGCGAAAAGTCCTGCGCCTCGTCGATCGCCACGTGCCCGAAGCGCAGCGCGCGCCGGCCGCGTCCCTGGAGCGGGCCGACGCGGAGCTGCCAGGCGTTCAAGAGCAGCGTGTCGTCCTCCGCGTCCAGCTCGGCTCCCGCGTTGGCGTCTCCGGCCAGGGCGTCGAAGAGATCCTCGTGGCAGCGCCGATTCCGATCCACGATGCGGTGGATCTGCGCCCCCGAGAAGGCGCCGGGCGCCTCGCGCGCAAACACCTCCTCGAGCAAGGCCCGATTCGTGATTGCGCTCGCCCAGTCGTCGAGCGCCTGCTCCGCCGTCTGCGGCCCGGCCGTGCTGCGGATGTGCACCTCGAGCGCCACACCCAGCGCCGGGTGCAGCTTCATGCGCTGCACGTCCGCGGGGGTGTCTCGCCTCTCGGCGGAGGGCAGCCGCGGGAAGTGCCGCCGCCGCTGTTCGGCGGCCCACTCCGCGTAGGTGACGATGCGCACGCCGGCCACGCCCAGAGCCGGCAGCACGTGGCCGATGTAGCTGCGCAGAGCCCGCGAGAACACGACCACGAGCGTCTTTCGCGAGGCGAGGCTCTCGTCGCCGTAGGCGAGATAGGCGATGCGGTGGAGCGCGACCGTCGTCTTTCCCGAGCCGGCCGTGCCGCGAATCACCAGAAACCCGGACGAGGGGCGCGTGATCAGGGCGAACTGGCGAGGGTCGATCAGGCTCGTGATCTCGGGCAGGTGCTTGTCGGCCCGGCGCCGCGATCCCGATCCATCGGTCCCGAGCCGTCGCGTCGCGCCCTCTCCGAAGGCGTAAGCGCGCAGCGCCGATGCCTGACCGCCCGCGAGTCGCGGCCGATCCCCCTCGAGGCGCCGCCAGCCTCCCGGCGCGTCGGAGTCGGCCGCAAACACGCCCTCCGGCGCCTCGATGCGCTCGAGCACTGCGTCGCGAATGACGAGCGTCCGTCTCGCCACCACTTCACCGACGTGTGCGCGACCGGCGAATTCCTCCTCGTAATCCTCGCCTTGTCCGTAGCGGTAGAAGACCCGTGAGATGGGAGCGTTGCGCCAATCCACGATCCGGATCCCCGCCTCGATGAAGGTGGCCCGGCCGAGGCATAGGTCCCGCTCCGTCTCGCCCTCCCGCAGGCGCAGATGCGCGAAGTACGGAGTGCCGGCGTCGACGCTGGGCCGCCGCCGCGAGCTGCGAAGCTGCTCGAGGAGCGCCGACTGGCGGTGCCACTGATCCGTCAGCGCCACCACGTCCTTGCGCTCGCTCCCCGAAACCAGGATCTCGCGCAGGCGTTCGAGCTCCGCGACGATCGCGGCCTCGGAGCGCGGCGTCGCGTCGACCCGGTCCTTCAGCTGCGCGGACACCTCCGCCAGCAGTGCGAGCTCCGCCTCGACGATCGGATGGCGCACGCGCCACGCGCCCCCTAGCGGCTCTCTCGGGGCGGCCCCGGCCCGATCTTCACGGCGGTGCGACGTCCGATGTCCGTCACGAAGTCTTTCGCGATCACGGCCCAGAGAAGGAAGGGAAAGCTATCGGAGAACAAGAGCGCCGGAAACAGCGCCGAGAAGGCCCGGGCGGACAGCCCGTATCGCGCCCTCACGTGGTAGGCCGCCGCCGCGAACCCGATCTGGATGAAGAAGATGAGGACGAGTCCGACCCCGGCACCGATCCCCCGCCGTCGCAGGCTCAGCCCGGGGGTGATGATCATCAGCGTCACGAAGGGCAGCAGGTTGAGGAAGCGGTTCCCCACCATGACCCGCGGAAGGCGCGCGACCCCGAGCCCTGCGAGGGCCGGACCCGCCGCCCACTGGAAGAATTCGAGGTAGGCGTCGCGCCCCCAGGCGTGCCAGAGCCACGTCAGCGGGAGCGTGATCGCCAGGAACTCAAGCAGGAGGAGGAAGAGCTGCCTTCTCATACCGGACCACCTTCACGATCCACAGCAGCCAGATCGAGGTGATCATGGCGATCATCGTGGCCTGCCAGAAGTAGAGGTGCATGAATTCGAAGCTCGCGTGATGATAGCGGCCGACGACGATCAACAGCAGGATCCGGACGACGTTCAAGAGGTAGATCAGCGGCGCGCCCAGTGCGAAGCCGAGCGCCTTCTTCTTCCAGCCGGTCGGAAAGGCCAGCACCGCCGCGGCGAAGATGAGGACTTCGTAGATCCCCGTGCACTCTTCGATGATCTTCACCGGGAAGCCCGCGTAGGTCACCACCCGATCCGCCAGCCCGACGTCGGAGCTGAAGAGGCGGAGGATTTCGTATTCGACGCGCGCCGTGCCCAGGATCATCCACTTGACGAGGAACGTGTAGCGCTGCTTCACGTAGGGATAGGTGAGCGCCTCGATGCCGAGGTACGCGAGGAACAGGACGACGAAGCGGAGGGAAGGATTCGAGGCGAAGCGGGCGATCGACGCGCGCCGGGATCGCGGGGCGCCATTCCGGTCGCTGCTCCGGTCCCGTCGCACGCCAGATTCTAGTCGCTGCCGGCGGCCATTTCCAAGGCGGTCGGGGGCGCTCCGGTTGCGGTAGAGTCCTGCGCGGATGGACGCCGCAGCGCTCGCGACCCTCGACGCCGAGGGCTACATCGCCCTGGTCACCTTCCGGCGAGACGGCCGGGCCGTCGAGACCCCGGTCTGGTTCGCCGCGCACGAGGGCAGGCTCTACGTCTTCTCTGCGGGCAACGCGGGCAAGGTGAAGCGCCTCCGCAACGACCCGAGCGTCCGCATTGCGCCCTGCAGCGTCGGCGGCAGGGTCCGGGGGGACTGGATCGAGGGGCGCGGCCGCCGCATCGACGATCCCGATCGGATCCGAACGGCGTACGCGGCGCTGCGGCGCAAGTACGGCTGGCAGATGCGGTTGACGGACTTCTTCTCCCGCCTCTCTGGCCGCATCGGTCAGCGCGCAATCCTCGAACTCGAGGTTTGAGCGGCGCGAGTTCCGCACCCCGCCTCAGATGTGGATGGCGCGATCGTAGGCGTCGAGCACGGACTCGTGCATGACCTCCGAGAGCGTCGGATGCGGAAAGACGGTCCGCATCAGCTCGGCCTCGGTGGTCTCGAGGGTGCGCGCGATGGCGTAACCCTGGATCAGCTCGGTGACGTCGGCGCCGAACAGGTGCGCTCCTAGCAGCTCTCCCGTGCGGGCGTCGAAGACGGTCTTCACCAGGCCATCGGTCTCGCCGAGGACGATGGCCTTTCCGTTCGCGAGGAACGGGAAGCGCCCCACCTTCACTTCGTGACCCCCGACACGGGCGGCCTCCTCCGTGAGGCCCACGCTCGCCACCTGCGGCCTGCTGTAGGTGCAGCCCGGGATCCGCGACACGTCCATGGGGTGGACGCCTGAGAGGCCCGCGATCTTCTCCACGCAGACGACCGCCTCGTGGCTGGCCTTGTGGGCGAGCCACGGCGGGCCCGCCAGGTCGCCGATCGCGTAGACACCTCGCTCGGCCGTCTCGAGCCACTCGTTCACGGCTACGTGGCCCCCCTCGACCCGGACCGCGGTGCCCTCCAGCCCGAGGTCCTCCGTGTTACCGACGATGCCCACTGCGGAGATCACGCGATCGAAGGCCAGGCTGCGGGTCTCGCCGCCCGACAGCTTCAGGGTCGCCGTCACTCCGTCCTCGCCCCGGTCCAGCGCCTCGACGGTCGCATCCGTGTGGATTTCGATGCCTCGCTTCTCGAAGGCCTTGCGGGCGAGCCCCGCGATCTCCGCGTCCTCCGCGGGGAGGATCCGCGGCAGGATCTCCACCACGGTGATTTCGGCCCCCATGTCGCGGTAGAAGCTCGCGAACTCGATCCCGATGGCGCCGGAGCCGACCACCAGCACGCCGCGCGGCATGCTGTCGGGAACCATCGCCTCCTTGTACGTCCAGACGAGCCGGCCGTCCGCTTCGAGTCCGGGGAGGCTGCGCGCGCGCGCTCCGGTCGACAGGATGACATGGGGCGCGCGCAGCGCGGCGTTCCCGTCCGCGTCGCCCCTTACCGTCACGAGCCCCTCGCCGGCCAGCCGGCCGTGCCCGGCGAAGACCTCGACCGCATTCTTCTTGAGCAGGTGCTTCACGCCGGCGTTGAGGCGCTTCGCGACCTTTCGCGAGCGAGCCACCACTTTCTTCAAATCGAACTCGACGGCGCCGGCGCGAAAGCCGAACTCACCGGCGTTCTGGAGCAGGTGCCGGATATCCGCGGCGTGCAGCAGGGCCTTGGTGGGAATACAGCCCCAGTTGAGACAGACGCCGCCCAGGTGCTCGCGCTCGACGAGGGCGGTCCGCATCCCCAGCTGGCTCGCGCGAATGGCGGCGACGTACCCGCCGGGTCCGCCGCCGATCACGATCAGATCGAAGCTCTTCTCCGCCATGTCCTATCTATAGCAGTCCCGGCTGCGCGCGGGCGGCTGCGCGCACGGCGCTGCCGACCTCGTACTTCCCGTACCCACACAGCCCGGGGACCCGGATCTCCCCGTCCCCGCGGACGCTCCGTGGCTGGCTCGTCGCTTCGCCGCCCATTCGCTTGGATCCCCCGCGCGCCGCGCCGGTTGAAACCCGGCCGAAAAGGATGGCACAATGCCGGGCGCCGGGGGCTCGAATCACCAGGCCGGCACCACGACTGGCGACCGCGCGCAGTGCCGGGCCCGCCGGAGGCGTTCCATGAACCGCGCCGCGCTCCGGCGTTCGACCGCGTCCCGAGCGGATCCCAGCCTGCACACGCGATGAGCGAAGAGGTCCTCGGCGCTTCCTTCCGCGACCCGAGCGGGTTCGTCTTCGAGCACGGCGGCGCGATCCACCGCCAGGTCAACCGCAGCTACGCGCGGCACTACGATCGGCTCATGGAGTCCGGCCTCTACGCCGATCTCACCGGGAGAGGTCTGCTGATCCCGCACGAGCCGGTGAGCGGCGTTAGCTCCGGGAAGGGCGATGCGTACGCGACGCTGCGGCCCGAGCCCATCGCCTTCATCTCCTATCCCTACGAGTGGTGCTTCAGTCAGCTGAAAGACGCCGCCCGCACCACGCTGCAGGTGCAGCAGGCGGCGTTGCG
>JAOTUO010000332.1 GCA_029863845.1 Myxococcales bacterium | reverse complement strand
GGCAGAGGACCGGGTGCCCCGCCGCGACGAGCCGGTCGCACAGGTGGGATCCCAGAAAGCCGGCGCCGCCGGCGACGAGAACGCGCTGCTTGCTGGCCATCATGTCCGCCCGACGCCGGGCATTGTGGCCCGGGCGGCGCGGGATCGCAAAGTCACGGCGTCTCGCGTCCGTTTCCGCCCCGGGGGCCCCGCGTGCGCTTCCGCCGCGCATAGTGCCGCTCGATGATCTGGACGACCTCGTCCACGTCGTCGGTCACCTTGAAGAGCGACAGGTCCCGGCGCGAGACCATGCGCTCGCGGAGGGCGTTCTGCTGGATCCAGCGCAGCAGCCCCTTCCAGTAGTCGGCGCCGAACAGGATCACCGGAAAGTCGTGGATCTTGCCCGTCTGCTTCAGCGTGAGCGCCTCGAAGACCTCGTCGAGGGTGCCGAAGCCCCCGGGCAGCGCCACGAAGGCGCAGGCGTACTTCACGAACATCACCTTGCGCGCGAAGAAGTAGTTGAACTGGATGACCGTGTCGGAGTAGCCGTTGGCCTTCTGCTCCTCGGGCAGCCGGATGTTGAGGCCGATGGAGGTCCCCGAGCCCTTCCGCGCGCCGCGGTTCGCCGCCTCCATGATTCCGCTGCCGCCGCCGGTGATGATCGAGAACCCGGCCTCGGAGAGCGCCTCCGCCATGCGCACGGCGTCCTGGTAGTAGCGATTGCCCCGGCGGGCGCGGGCGCTGCCGAAGATCGAGACCGAGGGCCAGACCGTGCGCAGGGTCTCGAAGCCCTCCACGAACTCGCCCATGATCTTGAAGACGGACCAGGTGTCCTTCGTCTGTCGATCCGGCACGTCGTACGTATCGGACCGGCAGCGACGGGACTGAACGTTTCTGCGGCTAAGGCTTCTTGAACAGCGCGTCCATCTGAGAGCGCGCCCGGGTCTGCTCGCGGGCGGGCCCACCCCCCTCCCCCGCTCCCGGCGTGAAGTACTCGCAGCGGTTGGCGCGCTCGCGGCCGGAGACCCGCTCCGCGCTGGGCTCGCGGCACTCGTTGTAGGCCGAGGGGTCGTGGTGCGCGCAGTTGCGGCAGACGTGGAGGTCGGTCCCGCAGCCCTCGCAGCCGTCCTGGAACCCGATGCGCTCGCCGGGCCCGAGCTCGACGCTGGCGTTGCAGGCGAAGCAGTGCACCCCCGGAGGCTCGGCCAGCGCCCGTGCGATTGCAACGGCCTCGGCGGGGTCCCGCCATGGGCGCGCGCTCGCGTCGCGAGCCCCAGGGGGCGTTCAGTTGGACCCCCGTCGCTCCGATACGCGCGGCCATGAGCGCCTCGCCCAAGGTGCGTCCGATCTACTCGACGCTGGCCGACGACCCGGCCGCCGAGGAGTCGATCCAGGACTTCGTGGTCTCGCTGGCCGACCACATCGACGGGCTCCAGGACGCCGACGGCCGCGGGCTCCTGGACGAGGTCTGCGTGCAGGCGCGCGAGCTGGTCGCGGAGGCGACGGCGCGCGGCTTCGACTCGCTCGCCCGCTGCGCCGAGGTGCTCGAGGCGCGCTGCGCGGAGGAGGACGCCGAGGGCGCCCACAAGCAGCTGGTCGAACTCACGACGATCGCGCACCGCATCCGCCTCGGCCACCGCGGAGCCATGTAGCCCCGCCTCAGATGAAGAACCAGAGGGAGATCGGCTCTCCCGCTCCGTCGAGCAGGCGCCCGTCGAACAGGACGACGAATCCGAAGATGGCGAGGTTCGTCACCGCGTGCACGACGATGAGCGGCACGATGTGCTTGCGGTGGTAGAACCAGAGCATCGTGCCCAGCGCCCACACGAACATGACGGGCCACTCCCAGGTCACGTGGCTCAGCACGAAGAATGCGAGCACGATCGACAGGCTTCGCCCGCTGAAGTGCGCGATGGGCACGTCGCGGAAATCGCGGCGCTTGTCGAACACCTCCGCGTAGCGCAGCAGCCAGCTGCGCATGAAGAGCTCTTCGATGAAAGGCGTGACGACGCCGTACCCCACGGCCCGCAGCGCGAAGGCCAGCCCGGCCAGGGAGGGGCCCAGCAGCTGCGGGTCGAAGGCGCCCGGGTCCTCCGGGCGCCAGGCGTCCACGAGCACGAAGGGCGCCACCCAGATCGCCGCGCCCGCGAGCCCCACCCCCACGTCGAGGACGAGGTTGGCGTCGGCCCGGAAGCCGCGCAGCTCCGGGTAGTCGCCGCGCCGGGCGAAGTGCACGAACAGCCCGGCGGGCAGCACGACCTGAAGCGCGAGGAAGCCCCCGGCCCAGGTGTCCGGGAAGTACCCCTTGAACTGGAGGATCAGGAGGAACGAGAAGAGCGGGACGAGGTAGGCCCAGAAGCCGTGGCCCCGGCGCTCCGGCATCAGGGCCTCGGCCGCGACGCGGCGCGGCGGACGACTCGGGCGCGCATCGCCGAGACGCTACGCGCGGAAGCGAGCCCGCGCCAGCGCCGCGAGACCCGCGCGCCCGCGGACTGCTCGCGATGGAGCGGACCTTTTCCGCCCGCCCCATCGGCGACGAGCTCGACCACATCGGCACCGCGATCCGCATCGCCCAGGCGACCGTCGACGCGATGCAGGAGCCCAATGCGGCCGTGCTGGACAACCTGGCCGCCGGCTACGCGTCGGCCGGGAAGTCCCCAGCCGATTCCGAGGAGACGCAGCGAGCGACCCATCGCGAGCGGGGCCGCGCGGGCGCCGGTCACCGGGCCGGCGCGCGGCCGTCTCGATCCAGACCGTGGGCGCCGGGAAGCAGCGACGTGAGGCGCGCCCGATCCGCAGCGTCCAGCGCATCCCACTCGGCGCGCAGGTCGCTCCAGACGCGAACCTGGAAGGACTTGGCGACGTGGCGGAAGGGTCGGCCGAGGAGCGTTCCCTCGTAGAGGGCGCGGCCGCGCCGGAAGGCCGCCTCGTTGAAGCGCGGCTCCCCGGACGCCCGGTGGCGCTCGTAGGCATCGCGGTTCTGCTGCATCAGCGGCACGAAGGTCCGGCAGACCCACGCCAACAGGGGAGCGACGGCGTCCTCGAGCGCCAGCCCGCTCTCGCTGCCGCGCCCGCCGAAGTCGCCGCGGGCCAGGCGCGCGATCCACTCCGCCGTCGCCGGCGCGTCGCGGCGGATCCACGCCCACGCGCTGGGATCGCTGCGGTTCATGCCCAGCTGGCCGTAGACGGCGGCGTCGGCGAGCGTGAGCCGATCCCCGAACAGATACGACCGCGCCGAGAGCACGGGCTCGACGGCGGCCAGCAGCTCCGAGAACGCCTGCTCCAGGAGCTCGTGCGTCGGAGGGAATCCGACGCGTGCCGGGGGCCGCAGGCGCGCGGGCAGGTCGTCCCAGGCCGTCGTCCCGGCGGGCGCGACACTGAAGAGATAAGGCAGCCGGCGCACCTGACGCGCCGGGAACTTCCGGCCCAGGAGCGGCGCGAGCGGCCCGAGCAGCGGCCGCATCTCCCGCGCCAGGCGTACGCCCGCATCGTTGTCGCGGGCGGCCACCACCCAGCGGTTGTGGTGGACCAGGTACAGTCCCACTTCGTCGAGCGCTTCGTCGACGAGCCGAATCGCGAAGCGAAGCGCCGGATCCCCGGCCGGCACGAGCGGTGCGCCGCGCGCCTGCGCGCCCGGCGCGTGGCGGTCCAGCCAGGCGGCGATCGCGGACGAGTCGTAGAGGTTCTCCCCCTCCGGACCGAACAAGAACGGAACCAGCGGAAACTCGTCGAGCTCGGTCATGCGCGGCCAGGAGACCGGAAGCCGGCCCGAAACCACGCGAGCACGGCGGAGATGGCAGCGGTGCGCTTCGAGGCATCCACCCGATCGCGGCAGCCACCGGAAGGGAACCCCGGTGAAGCGCAGCAGCGCCTCGACCTTGAGCGCGAACGGCGACAGCTCGGCGCCCCAGAGCACCCAGGGACGCTCGCTCATCCGTTCGGCGAGTGGACGGGCCCCTCGACGGGGCCGTCGGGCACGCCGAGCGCCTCGAAGCCCGCGCGGCAGAGGTGCTTCCGGCGGCGGCGGAAGCAGATGCCACCCGCCGCAGCCTCCGTCGTCGAGCGGGATCCGCTGCACCGCATCCCTGGCCTTCTAACAGATCGCTGCGCTGCGACCAAGCCGCGCGGCCGAATCCGATCGAGGTGCTCGGCCTGCGTGTCTGGGCGCCCCCGCCATGACTCGAACCCGCGCGACACGCGTAGGGAGGCCGCAGCCCGGCTCCTGCTCAGCAGAATGCTCCGATTTCAGCTATCCTTGTTCGGTTGCAGGCGGCTTTCGAAAAGGAACGCCGCAAACACCGCGAATCTCGGTCGTTCGTTGGGATGGTGTCGGAGCCGCTGCGATGCCCGGAGGCGGATCGCAGCGGGTAGAGCCA
>JAOTUO010000331.1 GCA_029863845.1 Myxococcales bacterium | reverse complement strand
ACGGGCTGCCGCCGAGACTCCGGAGACACCACACAGGGTCGCTTCGCCCCCGTGTCGCTGACTCTCAGTCAGCGCTCGCGCCGGTATGCTGCGAAGCCATCGTCTCGCCCGCATGGAGGACCCCCGGCATGGACATGAGCTTCACTCCGGAGGAAATCGCGTTCCGCGAGGAAGTGCGACAGTGGCTGCAGGAAGCCATGCCGGCCGCGATCCGGCGGAAGGCGGACAACGGCGGCGTCTTCGAGCGGGCCGAGACGGCCGAGTGGCACAAGATCCTGTACCAGAAAGGCTGGATCGCGCCGAACTGGCCCAAGGAGTGCGGCGGAACCGGATGGGACGTGACGCGGCGCTTCATCTTCGGCGAGGAGCTGGTACGTGCGAATGCGCCGGAGCTCTCCCCCTTCGGCCTGGGGATGGTCGGCCCGCTCCTCATCCAGTACGGGACCGACGAGCAGAAGCAACGATTCCTTCCGAAGATCCTCTCCGGCGACGAGGTGTGGTGCCAGGGCTACTCGGAGCCCAACGCCGGCTCGGATCTGGCCAGCCTCCAGCTCCGCGCCGACAAGGACGGCGACGACTACATCCTCAACGGCCAGAAGACCTGGACCACCTACGCCCAGTACGCCGATTGGATCTTCCTGCTGTGCCGGACGGGCTTCGAAGGCCGGAAGCAGGAGGGGATCACCTTCTTGCTGGCGGACATCCGCAACACGGAAGGGATCACGGTCAATCCTTTCCTCACCACGGGCGGGACGCTCGCGTTCGCGGAGACCTGGTTCCAGGACGCGCGCGTCCCCCAGCGCAACCGCGTCGGGCCGGAGAACGGCGGCTGGACCATGGCCAAGGCGCTGCTCGGTCACGAGCGCACGCTGATCGGCGGGGTTGCCGAGTCGGGCCGTTGGATCGCCTTCGCGAAGCGCATCGCTCGCGGCACGAAGGTCGGGACGGGGTCGCTGTTCGACGACCCGACCTTCCGCCGGCGCACCGCGCGCCTCGAGATACGCCACCGCGCCGTCACCATGGCGAACTACCGCACCCTGGCGGCGGCGCAGCTCGGGCGGGCACCGGGCGCCGAGAGCTCGATCCTCAAGATCGTGGGGACCGAGACCCAGCAGGCGGCCACCGAGCTCGCGATGGACGCCATGGGGCACGACGCCCTCGGCTGGCTGGACTCCGCACCGGAGGCCCTGCCCGAGCACGAGCGGGGAGTCGCCTCGCAGTTCAACTACCTGCGCGCGGCGACCATCTACGGCGGGTCCAACGAGATCCAGAGGAACATCATCAACAAGGCCATCCTACGCCTGCCGAACGCATAGGATCGAGCGATGAATTTCGACCTCAGTGAAGAGCAGCAGATGATCGTGGACGCCGTCGCGAAGTTCGTCGCGAACGACTCGCCCGTCGAGCGATTCCGCAAGCTCCGCGATACGGAGCGCGGCTGGGAGGCGCCCATGTGGGAGCGCATGGGCGAGTACGGCTGGCTCGGTGTCGCGTTCCCCGAAGCGCAGGGCGGCTTCAGCGGCCGCTTCGTCGACATGGCGCTGATTTTGGAGCAGCTCGGGCGTGGGCTGGTTCCCGAGCCCTACATCCCGTCGGTCGTGCTCGCGGGCGGTCTGATCTCGCGCTTCGGAACGGCGGAGCAGGTCGAGCGGTACCTTGCGCCGATGATCGAGGGGCAGGCGTCCCTCGCCCTCGCGTACGCCGAGCGGCAGAGCCGCTACAACCTGAGCGACTGCCTGACCCGCGCGACGAAGTCGGGGGGCGCCTACACGCTCGACGGCGAGAAGGTCTGGGTGCTGAACGGCCACGCCGCGGACTCGATCGTGGTCGCGGCGCGCACCTCCGGCGAGCAGCTCGACGCGGAGGGCCTCACGCTCTTCGTCGTCGACGCAGACGCCCGCGGCCTGACGCGAACCCTGGTGAAGGGCATGGACGGGCAGCGCACGGCGCTCCTGCGATTCAACGCGGTCGAGGTGGACGCCGAGCGCGTGCTCGGCGACGAGGGCCGGGGGCTCGAGCCCCTCGAGTGGGCCATCGATCGCGGAGCGGCGGCGGCGTGCGCGGAGGGCCTGGGCGAGATCCAGGAGCTGTTCGAGCGCACGGTCGCGTACCTGAAGGAGCGCCAGCAGTTCGGCGTGCCGATCGGCAGCTTCCAGGCGCTCCAGCACCGCGCCGCCGACATGTTCATCGAGACGGAGCTGTGCCGATCGACGGCGATCCTCGCGGCCATCCAGGTCGACTCCGAGGACCCCGCGGAACGCAAGGCCGACGTCTCCGCAGCCAAGGTCCAGCTGAGCCGGGGCGGCTGGTTCGTGCAGGCGAGTTCAATCCAGCTGTTCGGCGGCATCGGCGTGACCGACGAGCAGGACGAGGGGCTGTTCTTCAAGCGCCTGCGCGTCCTGAACGGCCTCTTCGGCGATGCCGACCACCACGTCGACCGCTTCCACCGGCTGCCGCGCTTCGAAGCCGAGCTTCGCGCCAGCGACTGACGCCGCGCCGCGGCCGGCGTCTCGAGAGGGGCATGCGCCCGATGCACGGCCCCATCGACCCCGCGGAGATGCGTCGCTTCCTGGATAGCTACCTCTACCGGGAGGAGGCCTTCCTGATCGACGAGGTCCTGCACTTCGATCCCGAGCGGCGCCGCCTCGGGGCCCGGATGGACACGACCCGGCCCCTGCCCGTCGCCCGCCTCCAGCGCAACGACGACCTCCACCCGCCCCACGTGTCCGCGGCGGAGCTGCTCATGGCGACCGGAAGCCTCGGCTTCATGCACGCGTGGTTCTTCCACGGCTGCCGCTGGGACGAGGGCTGGTCCGGCTTCGGAACCCGGATCCATCGCGCCGCCTTCAAGTCGCTGGCGCGCATCGGCCCGCCCCTGGCGCTCGAATCGAGCGAGACCCGCGCGCGCGTCGGTCCGCGCCGCGTGGTGCTGCGCATCGACTTCCGCTTCCGCCAGGAGCGCCGGGTCGTCTACGTCGGCGACCAGTCCGCGATGTTCGTGAAGGATCGCGACCTCGGCTGAGCTGGCCCCACGGCGGTGACAATCCTGTGACGAAGGCGCGGCGGTCCCCGGGGATGAATCGCGCTTCCACCTGTGCCAGACTCGAGCCACCGCACCGACCGGCCGAAGCCGCTTCGACCGGTCGATGCGGCATCCCCCTTCAACCGTGCGGTGTTCGACCGGCCCCGAGACAGCCGAGAGCGGACCCGGGGACCACCCGGGGCGCGGAGCGCGGATGACGATCTTCCTGGTTCGACACGCGAAGGCCCTGAAACGCTCGCGCTGGTCGGGCTCCGATCGCCTGCGGCCGGTCGGACGCTCCGGCCACGCCCAGGCGCGCCGGATCGCCGCGCGCCTCGCCGAGGCTCCGGTCGAGCGGGTGATCTCGAGCCCCTACCTCCGCTGCCGCCAGACGATCGAGCCCCTCGTCGCCGCCCGCGGCATGCGGCTGGAGATCGACGAGCGACTCGCCGAGGGGGAGCAGACGGCCAAGGCCCTCGAGCTGCTGCACGGACTCGACGCTCGGAGCACCGCGCTATGCAGCCACGGCGACGTGATCCCGGCGATGCTGTGCGATCTCGAGGAGCGCGGAATGAGGATCGATGGCGAGCTTCGCTGCGACAAGGGGTCCATCTGGGTCCTCGACGGCCCCGCGCGGGCACCGCGCCGCGCCCGCTATCTCCCGCCGCCTTCGAGGCGCGCGCTCGACCGGGGATTGGACGCCGGCCCGTCTCCGGTGGCGTCGGCGGACGAGGAGTCCGAGGAGAGCCGCGTCGCGGTGCTCGACCTCGGCAGCACCTCCTTCCACCTGCTCGTCGTCGAGGCGACCGCGGGCGGAGCGATGCGCCCCGTGGCGCGCGCGCGACGGATGCTGCGGCTCGGGGCGGCGATCGCACGCGGGCGCCGCATCCCCGACGCGGTCTGCGAACGCGCGGTCGAGACGGCCCGCCGACTCCGCCGCGTCGCCGTGGGAGCGGGGGCGGAGCGTCTGTTTCCGGTGGCGACGGCGGCCCTGCGCGAGGCCGAGAACGGCCGCAGCCTCGCCGACCGCATCGCCCGCGCCATCGACGCGCCGGTGCGACCCTGGACGGCGCTCGGGAGGCGCAGCTCATGTTCGCCGCGTTCTCCCATCGCGTGGCCCTGGGTCCGGGGCTCGCCCTCGGCATCGACCTCGGCGGCGGCAGCCTCGAGCTCGCCGTCGGCGACGCGCAGGGCGTGCGCTGGGAGCAGACGCTTCCGCTCGGCGTGACCCGTCTTCACGAAGAGCTCGTCGACGCGGATCCGATGCCGCGCCGAACGGCCCGCGCCGTGTGCGAGCGAGTGCGCGGGGTGCTCCGGCCGCACCGAAGCGAGATC
>JAOTUO010000330.1 GCA_029863845.1 Myxococcales bacterium | reverse complement strand
CGATCGACGCCATCCGCTGCTGCAAGCTGGCGCTCGACCGCGGCAAGGGCGGCGCCCTGGAGGCTCCCTCCGCGTACCTGATGAAGCACCCGCCGCTTCAGTACACCGACGACGAGGCCCACCGTCTGATCGAGGCCTTCATCGAGGGCAACTGGGGGGCCGAGGCCTCCGAGCCGTCCGCCGTTCGCGCACGCCGCCGCCGTTCGGCGGCGGGTCAGGGCTGAGGGCTCGCGCGCCCGACCCCCGGGCCCCACCTTGCGGACGGAGCGCGGGGAGGCCCCGCGAGCGCGTCTCAGCCGCTCGCCGGGTCGAATTCCGCGAGGATCCGCTCGCGGTCCGCATCGAGCTCGGGAGCCGCGCCTCGGGTCGCGGGATCGGCGACGCCCGAGAGCTTGATGGGATTGCCCGCGACCTTCATCCCCCCCGCCTCGGGATCGTCGAGAGCGACGATCATGTTGCGCGCCGCGACCTGGGGATCGTCGAGGAGCGCGGCCACGTCGTTCACCGGGCCGCACGGTACGCCGGCCGCCTCGAGGATCTCGAGCCACTCGGGCGCGGTCCGCGACGCCAGGGCGGCCTCGAGCAGGGGCGTCAGCGCGTCGACGTTGCGCGTCCGGTCGTCGTTGCTGGCGAAGCGGGGGTCGCGGGCGAGATCCGGACGGCCGAGCGCGTCGCACAGCTTCGCGAACAGGGCGTCGTTGCCCGCGGCCACCACCACGTGGCCCCGCTTCGTCTCGAGCGCCTCGAAGGGCGCGATCGAGGGGTGGCGCGAGCCGAGCGGTCCGGGGACCTCGCCGGTGGCGACGTAGCGCGCCACGGCGTTCTCGAGGGTGGCCACCTGGGCGTCGAGCATGGCCACGTCCACCCGCGTGCCCACCCCGCCGCGGCCGCGCTCGTGGAGGGCGGCCAGGACCCCGATCGCGGTGAACAGACCGGCGGTGATGTCGCCGATGGAGCTTCCCACGCGGGTGGGCGGCCCGCCGGGGTGGCCCGTCAGGCTCATGATGCCGCCCATCGCCTGGACCACGACGTCGTAGGCGGGGCGGCCCGCGTAGGGCCCGGTCTGCCCGAAGCCCGACGTGGAGGCGAGGATCAGCCGCGGATGGCGCCCGTGGAGGTCCTCCCAGGCGTAGCCCAGCCGCTCCAGGGCGCCCGGCCGGAAGTTCTCGGCGAGGACGTCGGCCCGATCGAGCAGCTTCTCGAAGACCCGCCGGTCCGCGGCGTCCTGGAGGTCGAGGGCGATGCTCTCCTTGCCCCGGTTCAGCGACATGAAGTACGCCGAACGACCGTCCACGAAGGGACCGATGCGCCGGGCGTCGTCGCCGCGGCCCGGGGCCTCGACCTTGATGACACGGGCCCCGAGGTCCGAGAGGACCATCGTGCAGAAGGGACCCGCCAGCACCCGCGTCAGGTCCACCACCAGAATGCCGCGCAGCGGTCCGGGCGACGGCGTTCCCGATACGGGCCTCAGTCGCGAGCCGCCCAGAGGCGCTCCTCGAGCGCGGCCAGCTCGTCGCGAAGCGCCTGGGGCACCCGTCCGCCGAAGCGGTCGTAGTACCGACGGATCCCCCGCGCCTCGGCCAGCCAGTCGTCGATGTCGACCCGGAGCAGCTCCCGCAGATCCTCGGGTGCGATGTCGAGACCGCTGAGGTCGAGGTCCCGCTCCGCCGGCAGGTCCCCGATCGGCGTCTCCACCGCCTTCACGCTGCCCTCGCAGCGCTCGAAGACCCACTTGAGCACGCGGCTGTTCTCGCCGTAGCCGGGCCACAGGAAGTCGCCGCCGGGACTCTTCCGGAACCAGTTCACGGTGTAGATCTTCGGAAGCCTGGCGCCGGCGCGCTCGCCGATCCGGAGCCAGTGCGCCCAGTAGTCGGCCATGTTGTAGCCGCAGAAGGGCAGCATGGCCATCGGGTCGCGGCGCAGCACGCCGAGCTTGCCGGTCGCCGCCGCCGTCTTCTCGCTGCCCATGATCGAGCCGAGGAAGGTCCCGTGGCGCCAGTCGCGCGCCTCGTACACCAGCGGGACGACGGCGGCGCGGCGCCCGCCGAAGAGGATGGCGCTGATGGGAACCCCCTTCGGATCCTCCCACTCCGGTGCGATCACCGGACACTGGCTCGCCGGCGTGGTGAAGCGGGCGTTGGGATGGGCAGCCTTCGCTTCGGCGAGGGGCTCCCAGTCGTGGCCCAGCCAGTTGACGAGCCGCGGCGGGATCGCTTCGGTCATCTCCTCCCACCACACGTCGCCGTCCGGCGTCAGCGCGCAGTTGGTGAAGAGGGAGTTCTCGCGGAGCGCCAGCATGGCGTTCGGGTTCGACTGCATGCTGGTTCCCGGCGCCACGCCGAAGAAGCCCGCTTCCGGGTTGATTGCGTACAGGCGGCCGTCGTCGCCGAACTTCATCCACGCGATGTCGTCGCCGATCGTCTCGACCTTCCAGCCCTCGATCGTGGGGTTCAACATCGCCAGGTTCGTCTTGCCACAGGCGCTCGGGAACGCACCGCACACGTAACGTGAGACGCCCTCCGGCGACGTCATCTTGAGGATGAGCATGTGCTCCGCGAGCCAGCCTTCGTCACGCGCCATCGCCGAGGCGATCCGCAGGGCGAAGCACTTCTTGCCGAGCAGGGCGTTTCCGCCGTAGCCGGAGCCGAAGGACCAGATCTCTCGGGTCTCCGGGAAGTGGACGATGTACTTGTTGTCGGCGTTGCAGGGCCAGGGGACGTCCTTCTGCCCTTTCGCCAGCGGCGCGCCGACGGAGTGCAGACAGGGCACGAACGCGCCGTCGCCCAGGGTGTCGAGCACCTTCTCGCCGATGCGCGTCATGATTCGCATGTTCGTCACGACGTAGGGCGAGTCGCTGATCTGCACCCCGATGTGGGCGATCGGAGAGCCGACCGGGCCCATGCTGAACGGAATCACGTACAGGGTCCGCCCCTTCATCGATCCGGTGAACAGCTTCGTGAGGGTCGCCTTCATGTCTTCGGGTTCGTGCCAGTTGTTGGTGGGGCCGGCGTCCTCCTCCTTCACCGAGCAGATGAAGGTCCGGTCCTCCACGCGCGCCACGTCGGCGGGATCGGATCGGATCAGATAGCTGTTCGGGCGCTTGCGCTCGTCGAGCTTCTGGGCCGTTCCGCCGGCGAGCATGAGGTGGATCATCTCGTCGTACTCGGCCTGGGAGCCGTCGCACCAGTGGACCTCGTCCGGCTGGCACATCGCCGTCACTTGTTCGACCCAGGAGAGGAGTTTCGGGTTCTTCGTCATCGCAGTTTCCTGAGGTCTCCTTCGCCGTCACGGATCGCGCCGGCGTCTGCCTGGCGGGGGCAGATGCGGCGAAAGCCGTTGAGTATAGCCGCCCTCTCCGTCGGCGGAAGTCAGAAGAGGGCGACGATCGCGCCGACGAGCCCCCCCGCCAAAAGGGTCGTGTTCGACACGACGGTGAGCAGGAAGCCCGGCCCGCGCTTCGCAGGATCGACGAGGTAGGCGCGCGCGTACAGGGCGCGCCCGACGACGAAGACCATCCCCAGCCCCGCCGCGATCGGCTCGCTCACGTAGACCGCGAACAGCAGCAGACCGGGCAGGAAGATGACCAGCTGCTCGATCGTGTTCGCCTGGACCCGGAAGCGGCGCTCGAAGGCAGTGTTTCCGGTGGTCGAAGGGGCGGCGACGCCGTAGTGCCCGCGCGCCTGTCCGCAGAGGACGACGAAGACGCCGTACTCGATCAGGGCCAGCGCTGCGACGATGGCGACGATCTCCATGGCATCCTCCTTCTCGACCCCGAGGATACGCCGAATCCGGCCGCTAGATCCCCTGGAGCGGACGAATCAGGCCCTCCTGGGCCACCGAGACGACGAGCGCGCCGTCGCGCGTGAAGAGCCTGCCCGTGCTGAAGCCACGGGCGCCCGCGGCCGCAGTGCTCTCCTGGACGTAGAGCAACCAGTCGTCCGCGCGAAAGGGCCGGTGGAACCACATGGCGTGGTCGAGAGAGGCCACCTGGTGGCCCTCGTCGATCCACGAGACGTCGTGGGGAAGCATCGCGGTGTCGAGCAGCGAGAGGTCGGAGGCGTAGGCCACGACGCACTGGTGCAGGAGCAGCGAGTCGGGGAGCGCACCGTCGGGCCGCAGCCACACCAGCAGCCGCGGCGGGAGCCGGCCCGGCTCGAAGGGATTGAAGTCGGTGACGTAGCGGAGCTCGATCGGGCGGTCGGATTCGATCCACGCCCGGTGCTTCTGCGGAACGTCCGCGGCGAGAATCCGCATCCGCTCGCGCCAGCTGGGGAGGCTCTCGGGATCCGGCGCCTCCGGCGCCGCGTCCTGGTGCTCGTACCCCTTCTCGGGCTTCTGGAACGACGCTTCCAGGTGGAAGATCGCGCGGCCGC